>JALYWD010000732.1 GCA_030852885.1 Chloroflexota bacterium
GCTCAGGATCCCGAGCCGGCGCGGTCCTGACACACGCGCGGGCTAGTGGGTAGCAGCCGGCGTTCGCGCCCAGACGGGTGTGGCCCAATGCTGATACCGTGGTTCACGCCCGCGCAGCACATCGTCAAAGACCTGCTCAAGGGCCGACGTGATTGGGCCAATTTCGCCATTGCCGACCTGGTAGTGGTCGACGCTCACGACCGGCGTGATTTCTGCGGCGGTGCCACAGGTGAACATCTCGTCTGCCAGGTAAAGCTCGGTGCGGTCAACCTGCCGTTCCTCGACCTCCAGTCCGAGCACCTCGCGCGCCAGCACAATCAGTGCGTCACGGGTGATGCTTTCGAGGATGCCGCTCCCGACGTCCGGAGTGACCAGCTTGCCTTTCGTCACCATCATGACGCAGGCGCCTGGCCCCTCGGACACCGTTCCCTGGTGATTCAACAGGAAGGCGGTGTCATACCCGTCGGCAACAGCTTCCATACGCGCCAATTGGCTGTTGCGGTAGTTGGAGAGATTCTTGATGCGCGGCGGCATCACGTCCTCGGAGATGCGGCGCCATGAGCTCACGCGGGCGTGATGCTTGACGCCAGACTTGAGATGCGTGGCCATTGGGTCTGTGTTGATGAGCAACGCTGCCTGCTCACTCATCTGCGAGAAGCGCTTGTTGCCTGAACCCGCTCCGTAGGCCAGCGGGCGTACATAGGTGTCTTCGTGAGTGTCGTTGATGCGCAGCAACTCGGTGCAGGCATCCGTCAACGTCTCAAGGCTGTAGTCAAGCCCGAGCCGGACGAGGCGCATCGATCGCTCCAGACGCTCGAGATGCTCTTGCAGCCGGAAGATGTACAGCTCATCGTCACCCTGATAGGCGCGGATTCCCTCAAAGACGCCACCAACCGTGGACCATCCGAGTTCCGTAACATGAATGGTGCATTCATTCCAGGGGCGAATTTCCCCGTTCCACCAAACGAACGCAGGATTCCGGGATTCCTGGGACACGAGGGCCTCCTGGTTGTCCGGCGCAACGTCGCACCGGGAACTGCTCAATCGGGGCTGAAGTATGTCACGGCCCGCTCCCTGAATTCACGGCCCGCACGCCAGCGCATGGAAAGCAAAAGGGCCGGGGTGGCTGATCCACCCCGGCCCCATTTCCTCCGCAAATGCGGACTACTCTTCGCGCCCTTCGATGGCGACCTTGGCCATCATCTGGATGAAGATGTTGCCGTCAGGAACCGTGAAGCCCTGGCGATTCATCGGGACATCCTTCAACCACGGCTTGAACGCGTAGTTGTCCACGCGGTACACAACCGGGATGTACCCAACGTCCTCCTGGATAACCTTCTCGGCCTGCTTGTAGATCTCGAGGCGCGCCTCTGGATCTGGAACGGCCTTGCCCTGGTTCACCAGGTCGTCAAACTCGGCATTCGACCACGCCTGGCGGATACCGGATGACTTCTGGCTGTAGTACATGTCGCCGTAGCCGTTGTTCGGATCTGGATAGTCGTACCACCAGCGAATCCAGAACAACTGGAACTCGTTCTTGAACAGTTCCGGCCGCCACGTCTCACCTGGCCAGACCTGGATGTTCACGTTCATCCCCAGGTTTTCCTGGAGCTGCGCCACGATATCGTTCGCCATGAGGTCCGCGTTGTAGACCTCTTCTGACCCACGCATGTGCATGGTGATCTCGGGCCAGTTCTTGCCGCCCTCGTACGGCGTGCCGACCAACTGCTCCATGGCCAGCGCCGGGTCGAACTTCTGGATGTCGTTGATCTCGGGGTCATCGAAGAAGCCAAAGACTCCGGTCGGGACCATGCAGTACGCCTCGGCGGCCTGGCCATTGAGCAGCTCCACCAGGCGGCTGCGATCAACGGCGTGGCTGAGCGCCCGGCGCACCTTCAGGCCCATTTCGTCGTTCTGGAATGGCTCCTTGTTGTTGGACGGCACGAGCATCCAGATGCCGGGATACACGTACTTCCGAAGCAACTCGGAGAGTTCAGGATCCTCCTGGTAACGTGTGAGATCCGCCGCCGGAATCGGCACCCAGTCCAGCTTCTGGTCGCCTTCGCCACGCTCGAACGCCAGGACGGAAGACTCGGCTGGAATGATGGGCTCGAAGACCTTGGTAATGCGCATGTTTTCCGCATCCCAATAGCCTTCGTTCTTCGACATCTCGACAACGACGTCATGCTCCCATTTGTCGAGCTTCACGATGCCGTTCGACCAGAGGGGAACCTCGCCGTTGGCCCAACCGTCCGAACCATACTCCTCGACTGCCCACTGCGGACTTGGTACGGCGGCGGTGTAGCCAACAACCTGCGGGAAGTAGGCGCGTGGCCCTTCCATAGTCACTTCGAGGGTCCACTCATCCAAGGCCTTCATGCCCAGGTCTTCGGCGGCAACACCCTCCTCACCAAGGTTGTACTTCTCGGCATTCTTGATGTCGAAGAGGAAGCCTGCGTACGCTGCTGCATTTGCCGGGTTGAGCTGACGTTCCCAGGAAAAGACGAAGTCCTGCGCGGTGACTGGCCGGGTATCCGTGCCGTTGGTCCAACCGATGTTGTCCGGCCGGAGCTTGAACGTCCAGATCGAAGCATCCTCGTTGGGCGAGAATTCGGAAGCCCAGTCGGGAATTGCGTTCAGATCCGGATCGAAGGTCAGGAGACTGGAAAAGATCGCCGGCTCTGCGTTGCAGTACAGGTTCAGGTTGAAGTCGAAGGACACCGGATCGTCCTGGCGTCCGAACTGGTAAAGGGTGGTGTTTGGATCGGATTCCTGCAGGGCGTAAAAACGATGACGCGGCGCGGCTGATGCGCCCGGGCCGACGTACTTCTCCATGCCAGCGGCGGTAACCGTTCCTGCCGCGGCGGCGGCCGCGATCTTCAGGAAATCACGACGAGCCACACCTGCGCTCTTGAAGCGCTTGGCGAGAATGCCAAGCTGTTCCTCTTTACGACTGACCATCTACACGCTCCCTTTCTGCGTCTTTGCGTTCCGGTACACGTTCCTGATGTCTCCGTGTTGCAATCTTTACACATTTGACAACCGTTCGTCGGGTACGCGGTTCATGCTCCTCCAGCGACATGACCACGTCACTCACCGCCGCCACGCTCCGGGCTTGAGTCGCTGCGGCCGTTTCGGCTTACCCCACGATCAGCTTCCTGACAAACAATCGGGACATCACCCGCGGCTCCCCTTCGGATCGAGCGCATCGCGCAGACCGTCACCCAGGAAGGAGAACCCCAGCATGGTGAGCCCGATGGCCAGAACCGGGAAAAGCAGCATGTGTGGATCGGTCACGATGTATCCCGGCTTGGCCCCGTCCGCTACCATCTGGCCCCAACTAGCCTGTGGCGGACGAATACCGACTCCGATGAAACTGAGCGCCGCCTCTGTGAAGATGGCGGTTGGAATGCCAAACGTGAGCGCCACGATGATCGGCGTCAGGCTGTTGGGCAACATGTGCTTGCGAATGATGTAGCTGCCATTGCCGCCGACGACCTGAGCGGCCTGGACATATTCCTGTTCTCGCAAGGAGAGGAACTGCCCGCGCACCAGTCTCGCCTCGGTCACCCACCCCACGAGGCCAATTGCCAGGAAGATGTTCAGGAGACCGGGTCCCCACCAGTTGACAAAAAGCAGGACCATCAGCAACTGGGGAATCGCGTAGATCACATCCACCAGCCGCATGAGGACATTGTCTGTCAAGCCACCGAAGTACCCGGCAATTGCCCCGAGCGGCACGCCGATTACCAGCACAATTGCCTGTGAAAGCACGCCCACGACCAGCGACACCTGGGCGCCATAGACCATCCGGCTGAAGATGTCGCGCCCATTGGCATCGAGCCCCATCGGCCATGTCGACGAGGGATGATGGCGCGCCAACCTGAAATCAACGACCTCAGCCTGGCCGTATGGTGCGATGACCGAGGCGAAGATGGCGATAATGGAGAACGTGGCAACGATGACCAGCCCAATGACCGCCAGCTTGTTCCGGAGTAATCTCCGCCAGGCATCGGACCAGAGGCTTCGTTGCTTGCGCGCCGTGAGGTCCCCACCGAGGACCGTTGTTGCTGTCCGATGCTGGCCGGGATCTCGCTCCTCATCGATGAGCTCTTCGACATCCCAGTTTGGCGCCGGCATCGCCGTATCGGTATCCCGCAGCGACAGCCCAAGCGGTGTCATTGGCTGACCCTGGGATTGCGACTGAGCCATGCGAGGTCCCTCGATTTCGCGAAAACAGCGTGGGAGGCGACGATGCCTCCCACGAGCCGGCTAATAGCGAATTCTTGGATCGATCAGTCCGTACAGAAGGTCAACCAGCAGGTTCATCACCGCCAGGAAGACGCCGTACAGCAGCACGACGGCCAGGATCATGGTTTGATCCTTCGTTTGCATGCTGGTGACGAAGAACTTGCCCATGCCGGGGATATTGAATACTTCCTCCACGAAGAAGGAGCCGGTGCCAACCGCGGCGAAGATCGGTCCGATCAGCGTCACCACGGGGATAAGGGCATTCTTCAGCACGTGCTTGGAGACCACGCCGTGATCGGTGAGCCCCTTGGCGCGTGCCGTTCGCACGAAGTCCGAGCGGATCACCTCGATCATGCTTGACCTGGTGTACCTGGCCAGCGTTGCCAGTGGCGCCGCGCCAAGTGCAATCGTAGGCAGAATCCAGTCCTGCGGCCGCTCCCAACCGCCCACTCGAAATCCCATATTGAGACCCAGATCGGGAAGGTACACCGCAAATATGAGGATGAGCAGGAAGCCCATCACGAAGCTGGGCATGCTGTAGAAGAGAATGGCCAACGTCACGGAAAAGTAGTCGATCCAGCCGTTCTGGTGGACTGCCGCCAGCACTCCCAGCAGCATCCCGACCCCAATCGCGAAGATCAGGGCCATGACGCCCAGGTGGAGTGATATGGGGAACGTGCGGCCAATGATGTCGTTGACGGTTTGCGGACGCGCGGAATAAGAGATTCCGAAATCAAAGTGCAGGGCGTTCCACACGTACTGGACAAACTGCTCGGGGAGCGGCTTATCGAGGCCGTAAAGTGCTTCCAGGCGGGCAATATCCTCAGGACGCTGCTTGTCGCTGACATTGAAGGGGCTGCCCGGCGTCGCGTGCATGATGCCGAACGTGATGGCTGCCATCGCCAACAATGTCGGGACGAGCCAGAAGATGCGGTTGAGCGCGAATCGCAACATGCGAGGTCTACCTCTGACCGGTGCCAGTCATCTCCGGCTTTCCGGAGAGACAACAATTGGCGCGCACATGGTGTCGAGCCTATGCAGTCGAACTGAGCGAGTCTATCGGCCGGGTACGAAGGAGCGCCCCAACGCCGGTTTTTCAGGATTTCCGGACCATAGCACCTGTGAAAAAACTGTGTCAAGAAAAGTGGTAAGGAAAGGAGTCACGATTTCTGGGGTTATTCGATTGCGAGTTCGCCCTAGAGGATGTAGGAGGAAAGGTCCTCGTCCGCGGCCACTTCCCCAATGCGCTCGGCCACAAATCCAGCGTCGATGACGATCCGTTCACCCTGGCGCTCGGGCGCTTCGAACGAAATGTCCTCGATGACTCGCTCAATGATCGTGTGCAGGCGGCGAGCGCCAATGTCCTCGGACGCCTGGTTAACCAGCGTCGCCAGCCGGGCCATCTCCCGCAGGGCCTCCTCCTCAAAACAGAGGTCCACCCCCTCGGTCGCCAGCATCGCCACGCTCTGCTTGGTCAGGGCGTTTTCCGGCTCAGTCAGTATGGTGTAGAGGTCATCCTCGGACAGGCTTTGCAGTTCTACACGAATCGGGAATCTCCCCTGCAGTTCCGGGATGAGATCCGACGGGCGAGTCGCGTGAAATGATCCGGCGGCAATGAACAAGATGTGATCGGTGCGCACCGGGCCGTACCGGGTCATCACAACTGAGCCCTCAACGATGGGTAGCAGATCTCGCTGCACTCCCTCGCCAGAGACACTGCCGGCATATTCGCCATCGGCGTTGATCGTCTTGTCGATCTCGTCGATAAAGACAACGCCTGCGATTTCAACACGGCGCACCGCGCTCTCGATCACACTCTCCCAATCGATGAGCCGGTCCTCTTCCTGCTGCGCCAGGATGCGCCGGGCCTCGCGCACGGAAACGCGCAGACGACGGCGTCGCGGCGAAGAGAAGGCATCGCCAAACAGCATCGGCAGGGCGTCGTACAGGTCATCTGGATGCATCGGACCGAAGTCATCGAAGCCGGTATTCCCCCAGGATTCTTCGATGTCGATGACGACGGTTTCATCTTCCAGCGCATCGGTATCCAGGAGTTCGACGAGCTTGTTCTGCTCCTGCTCCCGCCGCCGCACGGCGGTGGAACTTCGTTTGCGCTGGGCAGCAGAGGCGGCTGAAGCGTTTTCTACCTGCCCCCTCTGGTCAAGGAGCTGTTCAGACAGAATGTCCAGCAGACGCTGGCGCGCCGCCGTCGCCGCGGCGTCCCGCACCTGGTCCAGACGTCGCACGTGCAGCATATCGATGGCGACTTCGACCATATCGCGGACGATGGATTCGACATCCCTCCCGACGTAACCCACCTCGGTGAAGCGGGTGGCCTCCACCTTCACGAATGGCGCATCGACGATGCGAGCCACCCTCCGCGCAATTTCGGTCTTGCCGACGCCGGTGGGGCCCATCATCAGGATGTTTTTGGGCACAACCTCGCCACGCAATTCGGGGGGAAGCTGTTGCCGGCGATAGCGGTTCCGCAACGCAACGGCCACGGCGCGCTTGGCGTCTGCCTGG
Source organism: Chloroflexota bacterium (assembly GCA_030852885.1). Classification (GTDB taxonomy): domain Bacteria; phylum Chloroflexota; class Chloroflexia; order Thermomicrobiales; family UBA6265; genus JACCXM01. The sequence goes on from JALYWD010000732.1 coordinate 6,778, forward strand.
CCAATCACGTACCGGTCGAGTTCTGCCACAATTTGCGTTGGGGTCAGGTTCTCGACAGCCGGCTCCTCGGAAGCGCCATCCGCCGTCCTGACAAATGGAACAGGGGCCGTCTTGCGCGGTCTCGCCTCAACCACGACGCCTACTCCGTTCCTTGCTCAGGGGCATTTTCCGTCTCGGCTTCCTCATCTGGCTCGGTTCCGCCGACTTCTTCAATCGTGAAGCGGTTGTTCGTGAAGATGCAGAGATCAGCCGCGATCTCCATTGCGCGCTCTGCTATCTCACGAGCCGGAAGATCCGTGTTTGCCAGAAGCGCCTTGGCCGCTGCAATGGCATAGGGTGCGCCGGAGCCTATTGCCGCCACGCCGTCGTCGGGCTCGATCACGTCACCTTCTCCGGAGAGCACCAGGATCGACTCCCCGTCCGCAACGATGAGCTGCGCCTCCAGCCGCCGCAAATAGCGGTCCGTGCGCCATTCCTTGGCCAATTCCACCGCTGCGCGGCGCAGGCTGCCATCACCCGCCCGAAGCTGTGCCTCGAACTTGGCAAACAGCGTGAGCGCGTCAGCCACGGCGCCAGCGAAGCCAGCGATCACCGCGCCATCGGCAAGCGGGCGAATTTTGCGCGCGCCATGTTTCATCACGACGTCGCCAATCGTGACCTGGCCATCTCCGGCCATGGCCACGACGCCATTGCGTTGCACGCCGAGAATCGTCGTCGCGTGGATCGGCTCCGCGAAGCGACGAGATGCTGATTGGTGAGAACGGGGCATGGATGTGCTAGTCCCTGTGAGCATGGCACGTTGGAGGAAGCGCCAGCCATCTGGACCCCTCGCAACGCAACACGCAATGGTACAGGAGATACGCCCGGAGGCTGGTGCTATCAGGCGATGGCCAGCTCCGGCGCGAGATCCGCCATCGCGCCGCAGGCCGGGCACTTGGCCTGGCCACGCTTGCCAGCTTCCACCATGTATGGCGAGTCACAGGCCGGGCAAGGCCGGGCAACCGGCTTGTTCCAGGAAACGAAATCGCACTCAGGATAGCGGGCGCACCCGAAGAAGGTGCGTCCTTTCCGCGAGCGCCGCTCAACGATTTCGCCTTCGCCACACGTCGGGCAGGCCATCCCGATCCGGGTCAGCAGTGGACGGGCGTTGCGGCACTCCGGGAATCCGCTACAGGCCAGGAACTTGCCGTACTTGCCCAACTTGATGACCATCGGCCGTCCGCAATTCTCGCAGTCCTCGCCGGCCGGTTCATCCTTGATCTTAACACGCTCCATCGTCTGCTCTGCGCGGTTCAGCGTTTCGACGAACGGGCCGTAGAACTCGTGCAGCGTCGGCACCCAGGAGCGATCACCAGAGGCAATCTCGTCCAGTTCCCCCTCCATTTGCGAGGTGAACCCGACGTCAAAGACGCTCGGAAAGTGCTCAACCAGCAGATCATTGACGATGAGCCCGAGCTCGGTCGCCATCAACTTGCGCTGCTCGATCGCCACGTAGCCACGCGCGGTAAGCGTCGCTACCGTCGGAGCGTATGTGCTGGGGCGGCCAATCCCCTGCTCTTCCAGCGCCTTCACCAGGGAAGCCTCGGTGAAGCGTGGGGGCGGCTGCGTGAAGTGCTGCTCCGGCAGCAACTGCAGCAGGTCCAGGTTCTCTCCTGGCGACAACTGCGGCAACGCGCCCTTCTCGAGCTCATCCTCCGCGTCACCCTCGTCCCGGCCGGCCTGGTACACCGCCATGAACCCCGGGAACTTGACCACGGAGCCCGTGGCGCGGAAGACATACGGCGCGGGCCCGCCAGCGGCGATCACGGCCTCAGGCCCGGCAGCGACATCCACACCCGTCTGGTCAAGAATGGCTGGCCGCATTTGCGACGCCATGAACCGCTGCCAGACCAACTGGTAGAGCTTGAACTGCTGGGTGGTCAGGAACGCCTTGACGCTGGCCGGGTCCCGGTGCGGGGACGTGGGGCGGATCGCTTCATGGGCCTCCTGCGCCCCCTTCGCCTTGCGTGAATAGACCGGCGGCCGCTCTGGCAGGAATTCGTCGCCATAGCGGCGGGCAATCTCTTCCCGGGCAGCCTGCTGCGCCGAGGCCGCAATGTTCGTCGAGTCCGTGCGCATGTAGGTGATCAGGCCCTGCGTGCCGGCGGGGCCGAGATCCACGCCTTCGTAGAGCTCCTGCGCGAGCTGCATGGTCCGCCGTACGCCGAGACCCGCCTTGCGTGACGCCTCCTGCTGGAGCGTGCTGGTCGTGAACGGCGCCTGCGGCCGTCGCTGCGTTTCCTTACGGGTCACGTCCTGCACGCGGTAGCTGGCGCCTTCCAGCCCACGCACAATGGCCTGTGTCTGCTCTTCGTTGTCCAGCACTGGCTTCTGACCGTTGACCCGGCTCAGGGCGGCCCGGAACATGTCCTTCTTCTTTGGTTCACTGCCAGTTTGCTTAGCCAGGTCCGCGTCGAGCGACCAGTATTCGACGGGTTCGAAGGCCGTGATCTCGCGCTCCCGTTCCGCAACGATGCGCAACGCTGCCGTTTGCACACGTCCGGCGGAGAGGCCACGCTTGACCTTCTTCCAGAGCAACGGGCTGACCTTGTAACCCACGAGCCGGTCCAGAACGCGCCGGGCCTGTTGCGCATCCACCAGGTCCGGGTCAATCGCGCGTGGCGAAGCCATCGCTTCCTTGACCGCCTCCGGCGTGATCTCGTGGAAGACAACGCGGTGCACCGGCTTGGATTCAGCGCCAGTAGCCTGCACCAGGTGCCAGGCAATCGCCTCGCCCTCCCGGTCAGGGTCGGTGGCGAGGTAGATCTCCCGCGCACTCTGCACGCTGGCCTTGAGCTCCTTGATCAGCTTGGCCTTGTCGCGTGGCACTAGATACGTGGGATTGAAATTGTCATCGACATCGACGCCGAGCGTGCTCTTCGGCAGGTCCCGCACATGCCCCATGGAGGCCTTTACCGTGTAACCGGCGCCGAGGAACTTGCCGATGGTGCGGGCTTTGGCCGGCGATTCCACAATCACCAGCTTGCCGCGCCCAACCGATGGCTTGGCGGCAGCGGTTGACTTGCGGGCGCGCGGCTTTGGGCTCGTGCTGCTCTTGCGAGTTGTCGTCTTCTGAGTTGTCACCATGTTTGTACTTGAGCTCCAGGTTAGGGAAATGGGGGCGCCCGCGCCGATCCAACAATGCTGCGAGGTTCACCGGCAACAGAGCGGCCCGGAACGTTAGGCAGGGTAGAGGCAAGGTGTCAAGCGTGCTGGACTATTTGCGAACGTAATACTGTGCGCCGCAGTTCCGTGCCATCCCTTTCAGTTCCATCATCAGCAATGCCTCCGCGACCTCACGGCCAGGCAAGCCCGAGAGTTCCGCAATCTCGTCGATATGGAGAGGTTCACTGCCCAGGCAGTTCAGGACGCGGGCTTCCTCCGGGGTTGCCGGGAGTTGCAGGCTGAGTTGTGAGGGCGCGCTGCCGCCAATGCCCAGGTCCTCCAGGATGTCGGCGCCATCTCGCACAATGCGCGCGCCGTCTCGCAACAACTGGTTCGTGCCCTCGCTGGTGGCGTTCCCAACGTTGCCAGGCACCACGAAGACCTCGCGCCCCTGGTCCGCGGCAAAGTTGGCGGTGATCAGCGCACCACTGCGCGCGGGCGCTTCGATGACCACCACACCAAGCGACATGCCAGAAATGATTCTGTTCCGTGCCGGAAAGTTCGGTGCGTCCGGTTTGGCGCCAGGGGGCTGCTCCGAGATGACTGCCCCGTTCTCGAGGATGCGCTCCACGAGGCGACGGTGTTCGGCCGGGTAGATCACGTCAACGCCGGACCCGAGTATCGCGACCGTTCGCCCGCCGGATTCCAGCGCGGCGTGATGCGCCACCGCATCAATTCCACGGGCAAGGCCTGAGACAACCGTTACCCCAGCAGCCGCCAGCTCCTGGGAAATGCGCTCCGTAACTCCCTTTCCATACACCGTCGAACGCCGCGTCCCCACGATGCCAACACTGCAGGCATCGTCCGACGTCAGGTGCCCACGAATGTAGAGAACTGTCGGCCGTCCCGATGCTTCAGCCAGAAGCCGTGGATACTCCGGGTGTTCTGCGTGCAGGATGCGAATGCCTCGCTGGCGCAGGTCGCCAAGCCAGCGTTCTGGCTCCACCACCCGCCTGGCTGACGTAAGTTCCGAAAGCGCCCGTGGCTCCAGAACGAGCCGCAACGATTCCAGCGGCGCAGCCCAGGCCTCTGACAGCGTCTGAAACCGGGAGAGCAGTCGTGCGATGCGCGCAGGGCCGATGTGGCGCACGTTAGCAAACGCGGCCCAGTAGGCGGCCTCGCGGTCGTCCGCGCTCACCTCATGTGGATCGATCTGGATGCTTTCTCGCAACCGCGGCCCCCTCCTTCTCACATCATTGTACGGACACAGGTGCCGCAAACCGTGAGCACCGCGAGGCGCTCTCCTTCGATAGAATGCCTCTCCAGTAGCGTTACCGGTAGCGCAGGACGCGCTTCAAGACAGGGAGTGTTCGATGCGAATGGAAAACGTCGTCAAGCAAAAGCTGCGTAACGGTGAAGTGGTGATGGGAATCTTCAACCCGATGCCCTCTCCTGACGTGGTGGAGATCCTGGCGCTGGCCGGGTTCGACTTCATCTTGCTGGACGCCGAGCATGGCCGCATCTCCCCGGGCGATGCCTATCCCATGATCCTGGCAGCGGAAGCTCGCGACGTACCGATCTTCATTCGGGTCGGCGAGAACGACCGCCAGGTGATCCTCAAGTACCTCGATCTCGGGGTAGCGGGCGTCATGATCCCGCAGACCAGCACACCCGAACTCGTGGCTGAGGCCGTTGCGGCAATGCGCTACGCTCCAGAAGGTCAGCGCGGCCTTGCCGGCGGCCGCACGTTCGACTTCGGGGTCGGACGCCCGATGCCAGAACTCATGGGCTCGATCAATGAGCGAGTTCTCAGCATTGCCCAGTTCGAGCACATTGACGCGCTGCCCCATCTGAAGGAGATCCTGGCGACTCCGGGTCTCGATGTCCTCTTCGTCGGCCCGTCAGACCTTGGACAGTCCATGGGATATGGCGGCCAGTACGGCATTCCCGAGGTGGAGGCCGTGATTCAACAGGTCATCGATGCGGCGAAGGAGACGAACGTCGCGCTGGCCATCGTGGCGCCAGACATCGCCACGGTGAACAAGCGTATCGCCCAGGGTTTCCAGATGATTGTTCCGAACGCTCCGGGCCTGTTGATGAAGGCCAGCCGCGATCTCCTCGCTGCAGTCGAGCGCCCGTGAGCGAAGCGCTCGTCATTCGCCCAGGAACCGGCGCGGATTACAACAGCGTTATCCCACAACTTGATGCCTGGTGGGGCGGGCGAAGCATGGCCTCCATGCTTCCCCGGCTCCTTTTCACCCACTTCGAACCCTGGACCTACGTGGCCGAGCAAGGGGGACGGACGATCGGGTTCCTCTGTGGGTTCCGCTCACAGTCAGACCCTTCTGTCGTTCATTGCCACTTCACCGGCATCGCCCAAGCAGCTCGTGGCCGGGGCGTAGGCGAGCGCCTCTACGAGCGGCTCTTCGCAGAAGCGCTCGCTGCCGGTTGCACGACAGTGCACGCGGTCACGTCGCCGCAGAATCGTGCCTCGGTTGCGTTTCACTCGCGGCTTGGCTTCGCGGTGATTCCCGGTCCCCGCGAATCTGATGGCGTGTCGTGGCACCCGGACTATGATGGTCCGGGGGAAGATCGGGTCCGGTTCAAGCGCGCGCTACAGAATCCGAACGTGTGAATTGTGTCAATCGCCGTGACCATTCGATTGAGACGGGGTAGGTGCTGTGGTATCCTCCCCGGCCAGCAAGGGATCAGATTTCACACTTTTCTGCGCGACCTGCGACCGGTCGCGAGTCCCGGCGTTGGTGGCCGCAGCGGTAAACTGCATGGCCGCTGTTGGCACTAAATGGACGCACCCCCGCCAACCCAGCGGGCGAGAGAGGAGCGAGCATGGTCGCCAAGCGCAAGGCCAAGCCCATCGCGGCCAACGGCAACGGCGCAAACGGGCATTCAGGACCCATCCTGGAAGTCAAGAATCTCAAGACCCAGTTCCAGACGCAGGACGGCACCGTCAAGGCGGTTGACGATGTCTCCTTCTATGTAATGCCAGGTGAGACGCTCGGCGTCGTGGGTGAGTCCGGCTGCGGCAAGAGCATGACCGGCCTCTCGATCATGCGCTTGATCCCCAGCCCACCGGGCAAGATCGTCGCTGGCGAGATCCTGTTCAACGGCGATGACATCCTGCGGATGTCGGATGACCAGGTACGGGCGATCCGTGGCAATGACATTGCCATGATCTTCCAGGACCCGATGACGTCTCTCAACCCGGTCCTCACCATCAACCGCCAAATCTCGGAAGCGCTCCAACTCCACATGGGCATGAACAAGGCCCAGGCCAAGGAGCGCACCATCCAGTTGCTCAAGATGGTGGGTATTCCAAACGCGGAAGAGCGTGTTGACCAGTACCCGCACCAGTTTTCCGGCGGTATGCGCCAGCGCGTGATGATCGCCATGGCCCTCTCCTGCAATCCCCAACTGCTGATTGCTGACGAGCCGACAACCGCGCTTGACGTGACGATTCAGGCGCAGATTCTCGACCTGATGCGTACCCTGCAGACAGAGCGCGATACCGGCGTCATCCTGGTCACCCACTCCATGGGCGTCGTCGCCGGCATGGCGGATCGCATCCAGGTCATGTACGCCGGACACATCGTGGAAACCGCATCGACCGAGGAGATCTTCGCCAACCCGCGTCATCCGTACACCGTCGGCCTGCTGAAGTCGATCCCGCGGCTTGACGCCACGCGCAAGGAAAAACTGGAGCCGATTCGCGGGCTGCCGCCTGACCTGATCGATCTTCCCGACATGTGCCCGTTCGTTCCGCGCTGCAACTACGCGCGCGAAAAGTGCGAGCAGAAGAACCCGCCGTTGCTTGAGGTCAACACAGGCCACTGGGCAGCTTGCTGGTTCTGGGAAGAAGTCAGCAAGGACGAGGATCAGGAGCAAGTGGCGCAAGAGCACGGCAAGCCACTGCCCTCGGACACCACAGACTACTCCCTGGAGACCGTCGTTCCGGGCTCGCACGGCGTGCTGGACCCGGATAACCCGCTGCTCCCCGACGCCCCAGACCCTGACACGAACCGGGTCTGAGAAGGAGGCACCATATGACCGCAACAACCACTGACGCCGCCTCCCAGGCCTCGGCAACGCCACAAGCCAATGGCAAGGACCAGGAGCCGTTGCTCCAGGTCACTGACCTGGAAATGCACTTTCCGCTGACGCGCGGCATCATCTTCCAGCGGAAGGTGGGCGCCGTGCAGGCCGTGGACGGTGTGTCGTTCTCGGTGATGCCGGGAGAGACGCTCGGCCTCGTGGGCGAATCCGGCTGCGGGAAGTCCACGACCGGCCGCGCCATCCTCCAGCTCTACAAGCCGACCGCGGGCGAAGTCATCTTCAAGGGCAAGGATCTCACCAAGCTCAACAGTGGGGACATGCGCAAGATGCGCCGTCACCTGCAGATGATCTTCCAGGATCCCTACGCATCGTTGAACCCACGCATGACGGTCGGCAACATCGTGGCCGAGCCGATGCAGATCCACAATCTCGTCCCGAAGAAGGAGCGCACGCAACGCGTGCAGGAACTCCTCGAAACCGTCGGTCTCAACCCCTACTTCGCCAACCGCTACCCGCATGAGTTCTCGGGCGGACAGCGGCAGCGCATTGGTATCGCCCGCGCGCTTGCCGCGAACCCGGATTTCATCGTCGCTGACGAGCCAGTCTCGGCGCTTGACGTATCGATTCAGGCGCAGATTGTGAACCTGCTGGAGGACTTGCAGGAACGCTTCGGCCTCACCTATCTGTTCATTGCGCACGACCTGTCGGTGGTGAAGCACATCTCCGACCGCGTTGCGGTGATGTATCTCGGCAAGATCGTGGAGATGGCAACCCGCAATGACCTCTATGCGGATCCACTCCACCCGTACACGAAGGCTCTTCTCTCTGCTGTTCCGATCCCGGACCCCGTGATCGAAAAGCGGCGCGAACGCATCATCCTTCCAGGCGACGTGCCGAGCCCGATCAACCCACCCTCCGGTTGCCACTTCCACACACGGTGTCCATACGCTATGGAGGTGTGCCGTCAGGTTGATCCTGCCTTCGCGGACCAGGGAAATGGCCACTTCGTCGCCTGTCACCTGTATGCGAACTCCGGGGCGGAAGATGCACCGGGCGGCGCGGCGAAGTTCCAGGCAATCTAGCGGAATAGCGCCAGCACAACATGACCCTCGGACTGGGACAGATCGACGTTCAGTCGATCATCTACCTCGTCGTCACGTTTCTCGTTGCGATATCGGTTCATGAGTGCATGCACGCTGTGACAGCGTCATGGCTCGGCGATGACACCGGGCGCATGCTGGGGCGGGTAACGCTGAATCCCGCCTCGCATTTTGACCCTGTCGGCGCACTCATGTTCCTGCTCATCGCCGTCGGGTTTCCCGCGCTTGCCTGGGGCAAACCGGTGCCCGTCAATGAGTCGCGCCTGCGTCCGCTTGGCCGCTTTGGCCGCCAGGGCAGCATGGCGGTGGTTGCGCTGGCCGGCCCGTTCTCCAACATCGTCATGGGCGCCTTTGCCGCGGCGATCCTGCGCGTGGTGTTGCAGACGGCGGCTCCGCAGCCAGGCCTCATTCAGTTCCTCTGGATCTTCATGCTCGTCAACTTTGGGCTGGCCGCCTTCAACATGATCCCGCTGCCGCCGCTCGATGGATCGCGGCTCCTGACGGCCCTTCTGCCGCCATTCTGGAGACCGGTACTTGCTCCGCTGGAGCGGTACGGCATCATGGCGCTCTTTCTGCTGCTGTTCATCGGGCGCGACATCGGCGGCAGCATTATTGGTGGCATCACCGAACCAGTCCGCCAGTTCCTGATGAACGTCTTCGCCGGCGGTCTTTGACGAGCCTGCGGCCTTTCCTCCCGTTCGGTAGACTCGGGTCATGGTTATCGCTGCGCCAGCAACACCCTTGCTCCACGAATATCAACTGCGGCTTCCAGCGTACGAAGGACCGCTCGATGTCCTCCTGCGCCTGATCGAGGGGCAGCAGCTCCCTATCAGCGACGTCTCGCTGATGACCGTCCTCGATCAATTCCTGGCGTACATCAGCACGCGCATGGCGCCTGAGCCAGGCGAGATCGCGGAGTTCGCGGCGATTGCCGGCCGGCTGATGGTCCTGAAGTCACGGGAGCTATTGCCCCGTCCCGCACCAACAACTGATGAGGACGAACCATCTGACCTGGTTCGACAGTTGGAGGAGTACCGCGCGATCAAGTTGGCGGCGACCAGGCTATCTACGTCGCACGGGCTGAGTGGCTACGGCCGCGGAGCCAGCATCGAGCACCCTCCGCCAGTCACCGCGGCCATGCCGCCCCAGAGTGCACGGGTGTTGGTGCGCGCCTTGCGCCGCTGGCTCTCACGAGTGCCCACATCGCCGCTTGCCGTTGCCACACGCCACACAACAACCCTCCGCGAAATGGTGTCGCGTGTGTTTGCACTCCTGGCTAATGATGGTGCCGGAAGCTTCTCGTCGTTCGTCGCGGAAGTACCTGCCCGACAGGATCGGGCGCTGGCATTCCTGGCGCTCCTCACGCTGATTCGCCGCCACGCGGTGGAAGCCTCACAGCCGGTCCTGTTCGGGGAAATCACGTTTACCCGGTATGCACCTGGCGCAGCCGCGGACAGCAATTCCAGCGCGGAGACGGGCGACGATGACGACTGAAATCCCGCTCGCAGCCCAGAATGCAGAGGATCCGTCAGCAGCCCAGGCCCGGCTCCCAGTGGCTGCGGAGGACCTTCCCTCACTGCTGGAGGCCCTTCTGCTCGTATCGCCTGAACCCGCGACGATTCATGATCTTGCCCGTGCGGCGGGTGTCCCTGCGCATGCCGTGGAGCACGCCCTGGACCACATGAACACCGCGGAAGAGAGCGGGTGGACGGTAGTCAGGCACAACGGCGCCGCTCACCTATCGACCGCGCCGCGCTGGGCCGAGCACGTACGGCACTTTCTGCGCATCGAACGCGAGTCGCGTCTCTCGGGAGCAGCCATGGAGACGTTGACGCTCATTGCCTACCGCCAGCCCGTCACGCGGGCCGAGATAGATGCCCTGCGCGGAGTGGATTCATCGGGGGTCCTGGCGACGCTGCACGCGCGCGGTCTGATCGAGATTGCCGGACGGCTACCAACGGTTGGCAATCCAATCCAGTACGCCACCACGCTTGCGTTTCTGCAGCAGTTTGGCCTGGCATCGCTGGCAGACCTCCCGCCGCTTGCGGAGCTTGCCGAGGACGCGCGAGAGCGCGTCTTCTCCGAAGCAGCATCGTCTGGCGACGTCGCCACAGAGTCGGATTCGGAATCAGGCTCCGGAGAGTGAGCGCACCCGGGCAACAGCGTCCGTGATGGCCTCGACGGCGATCGATATCTGCTGAGGCGTTGTTCCTCGCCCAACCGTGAAACGCAACGCGGAACGACACATGTCTGCAGACAAGCCCATGGCGGTCAGGACGTGGCTCGGCTCGCTGTTGCCGGTCGTACAGGCTGAGCCGGCAGATGCCGCAACGTCGAGCAGATCGAGCGCCAGCAACAGCGTCTCACCCTGGACTCCCGGGATCGAGACATTCAGATTGTTCGGAAGCCGCGGCCCGTCCAGGGGCGGCCCATTGAGCACCGCCTCGGGAAGCGCGGAGAAGATACCGGCGGCGAGTTGATCGCGCATCGCGCGACAGTGGGCAGCGTACGGCTCCCTGAAACTCTCGGCACGCTGGAGCGCTGCGCCCATACCGGCGATCCCGGCGACATTCTCCGTGCCACCCCTGCGGCCTTGCTCCTGGCCCCCACCCGTCTGTTGGTAGTCGATCGGCGTGCCGTTCCGCACGTAGAGGAGGCCAGCGCCCTTCGGCCCGTAAAACTTGTGGGCCGAGAGTGCCAGCAGATCGACGCCGAGATCGTCAACGTCCAACGGGAGCAGCCCGGCTCCCTGGACGGCGTCGGTGTGGAAGAGGATATTACGCTCCTGGGCGACAGCGGCAATGTCTGCCACCGGTTGCATCGCACCCGTCTCGTTGTTGGCCAGCATGACGGAGATCAGGCAGGTGTCCGGCTCAACCGCGGCGGCAATTGCCGTCGCGGAAACGATCCCTTCGTGGTCCGGCTGCACAAACGTCACCCGAAACCCCTGCAGGGCCAGCGATTCGGCCGTGTGCAGCACTGCGTGGTGCTCAATAGCGGTGGTGACGATGTGCGGCGGCGGATTGCTCGAAGCAGCCAACCGCGCCGCCCAGGCCACGCCACGCAGTGCGAGGTTATTGCTCTCGGTCGCGCCACTGGTGAACAGGATCTCCCCCGGTGCACATCCCAGCACGGCAGCCGCCTGAGCCCGGGCGCCATCGACCGCGGCACGCGCTTCCTGCCCGAGCCGGTAAATGCTCGAAGGGTTGCCAAATCCCGCAGTCAGGTATGGCTCCATGGCGGCCAGAACCGATGGATCCAGGGGAGTCGTCGCGGCGTGATCGAGGTACACGCCCTGATTGTCAAACGTCATTGGGAAGCTCGATGGAGGGTGGGTGACACAGCTATCGACGGCCAGCGCGACGAACTAACTCGCGACAGCGGCCGGCTCGTTCACGTCCGCCCGCGACCGGGGCGACTCCCTGATCAGATCAGCCAGCGTGGTCGAGTCCAGCGTTTCGACAATGGCGTCACGCATGCGCAGCCAGACAGGGCGTGTCTCACACCCATCGATGAGGGGACAGGTCTGCTCCGTGATGTCTTCCGACACGCACTCCATGGGCGCCACCGGGCCTTCCATGACCCGGTAGACATCACCGACCTTGACGGCCTCAGGAGATCGGGTCAGACGATACCCCCCACGGGCGCCACGCGTGCTTTCCACCAGGCCGGCCCGCCGCAGCGGCCCGATCAGTTGCTCAAGGTAGGGCATGGGCACAGACGACGCTTTCGACATCGCTGAAATCGACATCGGCCCCTGGCCGTGGTTCTTGGCCAGGGCGACCATCGCCCGTACTCCGTATTCTCCGCGTGTCGAAACTTTCATGGCAGTCCTGGCAGGGCGCTAGGGAGGGTTCAGATCAGAGCGTACCGCGAATCGCTCCACGACACAACTCCATTATCGTCGATTACCGTCCCATCCGCCATGGCATTTCAACTCTTGTGGCGCGCTAACGGTCCCCCTTCCCAGAGCGCTCGAAATCGCTGCATGGGATCGGGTGAGATCTGGCGATAGATATGCAAGAAGCGGTCCCCCGTGAAAATGCCCCGGTACACGCCGTTTTCTGTCACCGGCACTGCCCAGCGCTGTTGCTCTGCCATCATCCGTTGCACGTCATACACGGAGGCATCAACGTCGAGCGCTGGCACATCGGGCTCCATGACATCGCGCACCATCTGGTTGCCCACGCCGACGCCAATTTCGGCCAGAAGCCGGTTCCGCCAGAGCATCCCGACAACCCGGCCACCGCTCGTCACCACAATGTCGCGCGGACCGCCGCGCAAGGCGTAGGCCAGCGGTTGGTCCGGAGCGATGCCGCCCATATCCCAGAGGGCGAATTGCCCAACACGCATACGCTTGAGGCTCGATTCCAGCCGCACCGCGCGGTCTTCCGCCAGTGCAATGACCGCGATGAAAATGGCGATAAACGCCAGCACCACACTCTGCACCACGAAAACGCTGAACAGGAGAAGGAGTATCGCCAGGCCGACCCCGACGCCCACCGCAACGCGAGTTGCTGTTTGCCGCCCGAGCAGGGCGCTCAGGCTCGCCCGAAAGATACGCCCGCCGTCCATGGGGAAAGCCGGGAGCAGATTGGAAACCAGCAGCAGGAGATTGGCGTAGAAGAGCGTGGTAAGCAAACCGACAAAAGAGGGCTGAAACACGGTTCGGGCGTAGTCTTCGAGGTGCGCGTAACCGCTGAATACTCCGGCAGCGAGAATGACCGGAGCAATGGCCGCGGCGAGCGCGAGATTCGCGATGGGGCCAGCCAGCGCGATCAGGATCTCTGAACGGGGATCGTTCTCCGGCAGCTGGTCCATGCGCGCCACGCCCCCGACGGCCGAAAGCGAGACATCATGGACGTGGACACCCTGCTGTTGAGCCATACACACATGGCCGAACTCGTGCACGAGAACGCAGGCAAAAACCAACGCGACCAACCCGAAGGTGAACAGGAGGACCGAAGGACCTGAGGCGAAGCCAAAGCGACGCCAGTCTATGAGCACCCAGAGAAACACCAACACGAGTGTTGGGTGGAGCCTGACCTCTACGCCGTGGAGCCGCGCGACCGCGAGAGACTTGCGCATTACCCGAGGTTACCGATCTTTGACCACGAACTCAAGACACGTCGGTCTGGAAAACGATGACTGCACGCCCTCATGCTAGACTCTGGCGTTCGTATGATCCGACTTCCTTTAGAACGCCCGGCCACGCAACGGGTGAGACACCACCAGCATGACTGATTCCGGGCTCAGCACGCGCTTACGCCAGCAGCACCGCCGCGCGGGACTGATGGTCGGGGTGACGATGGGCATCGTCATCGCCATCTGTATTTTTGGTGCGGCGGTGCTCTTCGCGGCGCTTTCTCAACCCTTCTCCGATCTCATTCCGCTGGCTGGACCAGCAGCACCGATTCAGACGCCGGCGCCTGAGACAAGCGACAGCAACGGCGTCGACCAGGCCATTGCCGCCGCTGAAGAACCAACGACAGCGGCAGCCCAGCCCACCGTTGCAGCGAACGCTGAAGCCACCACCGCGCCAGAGGCCGATGACTTTGAACCGACCCATCAAATTGGGGCGGCACAATCCGTGAACTTCCGCGCCGGGCCGTCCACGGGCGACAGCATCATCGAGGCGCTGTCTCCAGCGACGCCACTGCAATATCTTGATGAGGAAGCTCCCACCAGTAATCCGTCAGACGGTGACCGCTGGATGCGTTTCCGCACCGAGGATGGGCAGGAAGGCTGGGTCCGCGAGATCGACACGACAACGTATCAGCCGTAATTTCTGCGCTTGCGTTCCGCGCGCCCCAAGGAGAACTTCACACCATGCAGCGCGTCCTGATCGTCGGTCTTGGCTTGATTGGCGGCTCCGTCGGCCTCGCCCTCCGGCGATGGTCCGAGGAACACAAGGTCGATAACCGCAAGCCGCTCGAAGTTGTTGGGTTCGATCCCAACCTCGATCATCAGCGTGCCGCTGAAAAGATGGGAGCGGTGGATCGTGGCGCCTGGGACCTGGCCAAGGCCGCCCGCGATGCAGATGTTGTCGTGCTGGCCATGCCAGTCGCCGCCATGCGTGAGGCCATGGCAGACCTCGCGCCGCAACTGAAACCCGGAGTGGTCGTCACCGATACCGGTTCCACCAAGGCCCAGGTCCTGGAGTGGGCGCGCGAGGTGCTGCCCAGTGGCGTCCATTTCGTCGGTGGACACCCCATGGCGGGCAAGACGCAGAGCATTGAAGGCGCAGAAGCCGATCTCTTCGCCGGAGCCACCTGGTGCATCGCGCCGTCGGTATCGGCCTCCGAGGAATCCGTGCGTACGGTACTCGGCCTCGTTGCTGCCGCCGGCGCGGAGCCCTACTTCGTCGATCCGCACGAACACGATGCCTATGTCGCTGGCGTCAGTCACCTTCCGTTTGCCATCAGCGCCGCGTTGATGAACGCCGTTTCGCGTGACGTGTCCTGGCGGGAGATGAAGCAACTCACCGCCGGAGGTTTCCGCGATACGACCCGGCTCGCCTCAGGGAGCCCGACGATGCACCGGGACATCCTCGTGACGAACCGCGACGCCGTGCTGCGCTGGTTAGATGCCGTGTCAGCCTCGCTCAGCGAGCTCCGCGCGGACCTGGCAAGCGAGGCCCCGGACGCCGGCGAGAAGCTGGAGTCGTTCTTCACCGAGGCGCGCGATGCGCGTGCGGATTGGGCCACCCAGACCACCCGTGAGGGAGAACTCCTGCAGGGCACTGCCGCCGAACTTTCTCCCGAAAGCGTCAGCGACCATATGGGCCGCATGTTCCTGGGAGGCTTCGCCAAGAAGCTACGGCAGCCAGCCTCTCGCGGCTCATCGTCGGATAAAGGGCAGTGACTACCGAGAGTCCAGAGCGGCCCTCCCGCCTGGAGCAGGAAGTGCGCGAAATCCTTGAGCGCACTGAGGCGCAGCGTTCACCCATGGACCACCTCAGCGACTCGGTGCACCGCACACGGGCCGAGGCCCAGCAGCGGCTGAAGCGACCAACCCCCTCACCCGCGCGCGCCAAATACTTCACGCCAGGAATTCAGCGCATGGTGGGGGCCCTGGCACTGGCAATCGTGGCGGCTTTACTCGGAGAGGTCTCGCGATTGCTCGCCATCCTGGCGGCAATTGCCAGTCTGATTCTCTTCTTTTCCCTCTGGTTCCCGACCTCGGGCGCCTCATCCAGCACGCGGCCCCGCTGGCGAGGCCGCGATCTCGATTAGGGTGTTCCAGCACCCGTTTCGTGCCGTCTGCTAGCCTTCCCGTATGCCTTCCCTCGTCTCTGACGCTGTCGATGCGTACGTCGTGCGGCGGCTCAACGCCCGTCTCCAGTTCCTGCTCCTGCAGCGCCGCGGCGACGCGCCCTTTGGCGGTTCGTGGCAGGCCATTCATGCGCGCATCGAGCCAGAAGAGACAGCCGTCACGGCGGCAGAACGCGCGCTCTTCGAAACCACAGGTATGGCGCCCGGCGTCGTCTACAGCGCCGATTACGTCAACCAGATTTTCGACCACGGCCGGGATTCCATCGTCTTCATCCCGGTTCTGGCGTTCGAGGTTCCACCTACCTCGCAGATCGCCCTCGGCGAGGATTTCGTCCAGCACGAGTGGTGCGAGCGCGACGAAGCAGCCGCCCGCCTGCTCTGGTCAGGACAGCGCTGGTCCGTCCGGCACATCGCCGATGTCATTGGCGCGGGCGGATCCACGGCGGAGTTCTATCGTATTCGGTAGTGGCAGCACAGCCGTTCTACAATAGTCCGGTCACATTCCTGCACCCCGGCAGGACGAGCGGGAGAACGCATGCCTGATTTCCAGATCGTCGCCGACATCAAACCCACCGGAGATCAACCTCGCGCGATTGAGGAGCTGGTTGCCGGACTCAACGATGGCAAGCGCTTCCAGACGCTGCTCGGCGTCACGGGCTCCGGCAAGACATTCACCATGGCCAATGTCATCGAGCGCGTTAACAAGCCCACGATTGTGCTGGCCCACAACAAGACGCTGGCCGCCCAGCTTTACTCGGAGTTCAAGGAGTTCTTTCCGCACAACGCCGTGGAATACTTCGTTTCCTACTACGACTACTACCAGCCGGAGGCGTACGTCCCGCGCACCGATACCTTCATTGAGAAGGATTCCGACATCAACGAGGAGATCGACAAGCTCCGTCACGCTGCCACTCGCGCATTGCTGACCCGTCGCGATGTCATCATCGTCGCCTCGGTCTCCTGCATCTACGGTCTCGGTTCGCCAGAGGAATACGCGCAGACGGTCGTCTCGCTGCGCCGCGGCGGCTCGGCCCGGCGGGACAAGATCGTGCGGCAGCTCATCGACATCCAGTACGACCGCAACGACATGACGCTTGTGCGCGGCTCATTCCGGGTGCGTGGCGACACGCTGGAGATTTTTCCGGCGTACGAGGATATTGCTGTGCGCGTCGAGTTCTTCGGCGACGAGGTGGAGCGGATTGTCGAGGTCGACCCGCTCACGGGCGAACTGCTCGTCGAACGGCTGGAACTGGACATCTTTCCGGCCAAGCACTTCGTGACCACCGAAGACAAGCTGAAAGCTGCCATCCGAGATATTGAACTGGAACTGGAAGAGCGCATATCCGAACTCGACGCCGAAGGCAAAATCCTGGAGTCCGCCCGGCTGCGCCAGCGGACCATGTACGACATCGAGATGCTGCAGGAAACTGGCTACTGCGCCGGCGTCGAGAACTACTCCATGCACCTGTCTCGCCGCAAGCCGGGCGAGCAGCCATCCACGCTGATGGACTATTTCCCGGACGACTTTCTCATGTTCGTGGACGAGTCGCACATCTCGCTGCCGCAGGTGCGTGGCATGTACGCCGGAGACCGCGCCCGCAAGGATGTGCTGGTGGAGCACGGCTTCCGCCTCCCCTCCGCACGTGACAATCGCCCGCTAACCTTCACTGAGTTTGAGCGGATGCTGGAGCGAGCAATCTTCGTCTCGGCCACGCCAGGTCCCTACGAGCAGGAGCACGCCGAGAAGGTCGTGCAACAGGTCATTCGCCCAACTGGTCTGATCGATCCAGCTATTTCGGTTCGGCCGACCAAGGGACAGATCGACGACCTGCTGGCAGAAATCAATCAGCGCGTGGCGCTGGGTCATCGCACTCTCGTCACCACGCTGACGAAACGCATGGCGGAAGACCTTGCGGACTACCTCAAGGAGATGGGAGTTCGTACGCACTATCTCCACAGCGAGATCGACACCCTGGAGCGCGTCGAAATCCTGCGCGATCTCCGTCTCGGCGTCTATGACGTGGTTGTCGGAATCAACCTGCTGCGCGAGGGCCTCGACCTGCCGGAAGTCTCGCTGGTTGCGATTCTGGACGCGGACAAAGAGGGCTTCCTGCGTTCAGAGGGCTCCCTGATCCAGACAATCGGACGCGCGGCGCGGCATGTCGATGGCCAGGTCATCATGTACGCGGATGTCATGACCCGCTCCATGAAAGCCGCCATCGATGAAACCTATCGCCGTCGTGCCACGCAAATGGCGTACAACGAAGAGCACGATATTGTCCCGCGCGGCATTGTCAAGGAAATCAAGGACATCACGGAACGCATCAAGGCAGTTGCTGAGGAGCAGGTGGGCTACTCCGCCGGCGGGGGAGGCAAACCGGGCGTCATCTCCGAGCTTCCCCGCGAAGAACTGGTGCGCATGGTCAAGGAGCTGGAGTCCCAGATGAAGACCGCCGCCCGCGATCTGGAGTTCGAGAAAGCCGCCCTGCTGCGCGACCAGATCGTGGAACTGCGGCGGATCACGCTCGTCGATCCGGTGCTGAACTAGTGGCCGCCGAAAACCCACCCTACATCCTGGTGCTCAATGGGCCGAACCTGAATCTCCTTGGCGCACGGGAACCAGACCACTACGGCCGGACGACGCTGGCCAACATCATCGAGACGCTGGAGGCTGACGCCGCGCGAGCGGAACCTCCGGTGGGGATCATCCACCTGCAGTCCAACCACGAAGGCGTCCTGGTTGATGCCATCCAGGAGCACGGCCCCAGAGCGCTCGGCCTGATCATCAATCCCGGCGCACTGACCCACTACAGCATCGCCCTACGGGATGCTATATCGGGCGTCGGCGTGCCAACCGTCGAGGTGCATATTTCCAATATCCACGCGCGTGAGGAGTTCCGCCACCACTCCGTCATCGCAGCCGTTGCCAAGGGCCAGATCGCCGGGCTTGGCGCAACCGGCTATCGACTCGCTCTCGCCTACTTCCTGGAACAAGCGTCGCTGCAAAGGACTTCACCTCATGAGTGAGCGGCTCACGCGCGTCCGAGACCTTCTCGCTGAACTGAAGGTCGATGCGATCCTCATCAGCCATCCAGCGAACCGGCACTTTCTGTCTGGCTTTCCCGATGAGGACCACGCCCCGGACGAAACCGCTGGCATCCTGCTCATCTCGGGAGGAGAAGCAAAGCTCTTCGTCAGCCCAACGAACCTGCCGTGGGCACTGGCGTCGTCCGGACCGGGCGTCGAAGTTGTTGGGTGGGAGCGCCCCTGGCAAACCTCGCTGGGCACACACCTGCAGGTGCAGGGCTACCGGCGGGTCGCCTTCGAAGACCGGGCCCTGATCGTGGCAGACCACACCGCCATCCAGGAAGCTGCCGCAGGCGTGGAGCTGGTTCCCGCTGGCGCCGCCGTGCACCGCTTGCGTGAGGTCAAGGACGCAGAGGAAATCGCCAGGATTCGCCGTGCCGCGGAGATTACCGACCAGGCTCTGCAGCAGGTTCTTGCACAACTCAAGCCGGGAACCACCGAGAAGCAACTTGTCTGGATGCTGGAATCCACCATGCGCGACCTCGGCGCGGACGAGCCAGCGTTCTCCACCGGGATCGGGGCAGGACCTCACGGGGCGCGGCCTCACCACTCAGCCACAGACCGCCCCATCGAGGAGGGCGAGCCCATTGTCATCGACATGGGCGCCAAGGTTGATGGCTATTGCGCCGATCTCACGCGCACCGTCGTGCTTGGGGAACCGACGCCGTTGTTTCGTGAACGCTACAATCTGGTGCTGTCTGCCCAGCAGGCAGCCCTCGCCGCCATTCGTCCGGGGATTTCCGGCAGGGACGCCGATTCCGCCGCCCGCGATGTCATTGAGGCAGCAGGAGCGGGCGACGCGTTCTTCCACGGCCTGGGCCACGGCGTTGGCCTGCTGATTCACGAGGCACCCTCACTGGGGCACGCTTCGGAAGACGTGCTGCAAGCTGGTCAGATCGTGACGGTCGAACCAGGTATCTATTTCGACGGTTGGGGCGGGATTCGCATCGAGGATCTTGCGGTGGTTACGGAATCCGGAATCGAGATTCTGTCGAATTCACCAAAATAGGAGACGATTGCTTCGATGATTGACACAGGTGATCTGCGCAAGGGATTGACATTTGATCTGGATGGCCGCCTGGTCAAGGTTGTTGACTTCCAGCACAACAAGCAGGGTCGCGGCTCGGCCCAGGTCCGCATGACCCTGCGCGACCTGCGCACCGGGTCACTGACTACGCACACGGTTCAGGCGGGAGCCAAGTTCCCGCAGGTGCGCCTGGAACGCCAGCATGTGCAGTACCTGTATCCTGACGGCGACCACCGCTATTTCATGGACACCGAGTCGTTTGATCAAATTGTGCTTGATGCCTCCACGATTGGTGACAACGCACGCTTCATTCGCGAGAACGACGTAGTCGATCTCCTGACCTACGACGAAGAGCCGATTGATATCGAATTGCCGCCAGCGGTCGTCCTCACCGTGACCGAAACCGACCCGGGCCTCAAGGGGGATACGGCGAGCGGCGCCACGAAGCCCGCGACGCTGGAGACTGGCCTGGTGGTCAACGTGCCGTTGTTCATCAACATCGGGGACAACCTGAAGGTGGACACGCGCTCTGGCGACTACATCGAGCGAGTCAACTAGTGACGTCACCCGAGGAACATGACGCCAGCCCCTCACCTGAGCGCGTAGCGGATCTCGTGCGTGCGCTGGCGGGGGTCATGCAACAGGATTCGGTGACCGAACTCGATCTGGAGCTCGGTGCGTTGACGCTTCGCTTGCGCCGGGCGGTCGGTGCGCCTGTTCATGCCACCGCCCCGGTCTTCGCCAATGTTGAAGCGGCGCCTGCCGTCGCACCGGGTCATGTCGTGAGCGCGCCAATGGTCGGGACGTTTTACAGCTCGCCCACGCCGAGTTCACCGGCGTTCGTGGCCGTGGGCGACTACGTGGTGGCTGGTCAAACCATTGGCATCATTGAAGCCATGAAGATCATGAACGAAATCACGACGGACCGCTCAGGAGTGGTGGTTGAGTTCCTGGTCGATAACGCCCAACCTGTGGAGTACGGCTCGCCCCTGATTCGTGTTTCTGACGCTCGCGGCTAACCGGCATGTCTGGCTACGTCCTGCCGGTTGGCGCGTTTGTCTGTCTCTTCCGCGAATCGCTGGAGGCCGACCCGCTCTACAGTGACCTCTGGCTGGAGGGCGAGATTTCCGATCTCAGCCAGTCCAGCAAGGGGCACGTATATTTTTCCCTGCGTGACTCAGACGGCCTGTTGCGCTGCGTGATGTTTCGCCGCCAGGTCATGCAGACGCCGCGCAGGCCCCGCGTCGGTGACCAGGTTGCCGTACACGGCGGCCTCTCGGTCTACCCCAATTCAGGCTCACTCCAACTCATAGCCGATCTGGTCACCACGGCCGGGCAAGGCGCGGCAGCGCTGGAAATGGAGTACCTGCGACAGCGCCTGGAGCAGGAGGGCATCTTCGACACATCCCGCAAGCGGCCACTTCCTGCCTGGCCACGCGCAATCGGCGTCGTCACCTCTCGCAGCGGAGCAGCCTGGCAGGATATCCAGTCGGTCGTCGCGCGCCGCTACCCGCTGACGCAGTTGCTGCTGGCGCACGCGCAGGTCCAGGGTCAGGGCGCTGTCGAGAGCATCGTCACCGCGATTGAGCTCTTGCAGTTCATCGAGACCGTCGATGTCATCATCGTGGCCCGGGGTGGCGGATCGAGTGACGACCTGGCTGCTTTCAATGATGAAGCGGTCGTGCGCGCGGTCTTCGCCTCCCATGTCCCGGTGGTCACCGGTGTTGGGCACGCTACGGATCGGACGCTGGTCGAGGAAGCGGCGGATGTTTTCGCGCCGACTCCGTCTGCCGCTGCCGAGCTGTGCGTTCCGTCACAGGCGGATCTCGGGTTGCGCATCGGGCAACTTCATTCTCAACTGGCAGAATCCATGATGCTATCGCTCGCGGGGGGCCAGTCAAGGGCGCAGCGCCAGAGCTCCCGCCTTCTGGCTTCGGGGCCGCAGACGCGGGTTGCCGCAGCGGAGCGCGATATAGAGCGCGCGTGCAGCAGGCTGGACAGCGGCATGACCGCGACACTCGCGCCAGCCCGTGGGCGGCTTGACGCCGGGTCAGCAGTGCTGGAGGCGCTGAGTCCCGCGGCGGTCCTCGATCGCGGCTTTGCGGCGATCTCGCTTCCGGGGGACAGCCAGGCTCTCCACAGTATCGGACAGGCTCGTTGTGGAGCCACCGCCAGGGCGCGTGTCGCCGATGGCGAAATTGAGATCACCTTGGGCGACAGCCGGGCAATGCCAATACTCAGGACCGTGACATGAGCGACAGCAACGGGCGCGAGCTATCGTACAGCTCGCTGGCAGAGACCGCGGCCTCGGGGTCGTTTGAATCGGCGCTGCAAGGGCTGGAAGTCGTCGTCGAGCACCTGGAGCGCGGCTTGCTGCCGATTGACGAGGCGATTGCCTGGTACGAGCTTGGCCTGCGCCTGGCTCAGCGCAGCGAGGTCCTCCTCCGCAACGCTGAACTGCGCGTGAGTGAGCTGCATGATGCATTCGGCATATCGTCAGACAGTGATAGCATTTGGCAAGACGCAAGTTACGAGTAGTGTCTCGCGCGTAGTTGGTGCATTCAGATGAAGTCCGAAAAGCTACTTCAGCCACTTCCCGCCGGGAAATTACCAGGCTGGCTTCTCAAGAAGGTTCTTCCGGCAGCCGTGGCTGATGAGCAGGTCCTGGTAGGACCCGGAGTTGGCTGCGACGCGGCGGCCATTGCAATCGGTGACCAGGTTGTAGTTGCCAAGACTGACCCCATTACCTTCGCCAGCGAACGCGCAGCGTTTCATCTGGTTGAAGTCAACGCCAACGATCTTGCCTGTATGGGCGCCCAACCACGTTGGCTACTCGTCACGAGCTTGCTCCCGGTGGGCGTCACGCCCGCCGATGTCCTCTCGTCCTTCACCGAACTCACGGAGGCATGCCGTCTGCGCGGGGTGCAGCTTATCGGCGGGCACACCGAGATCGTCCCTGGTATTGATCGTGCGCTCCTGATTGGTTCGATGCTGGGGGTAACCACGCCTGACCACCTGATCACGCCGGGAGGCGCCAGGGCCGGGGACGTCCTGATGCTCACCAAGGGCCTGGCCATCGAGGGTACAGCGCTTCTTGCCCAGGAACGCTCAGGGGAGCTGATCCCGCTCGTCGGGGAAGATGTGGTTCGCCGCGCGTCTCGCCTGCTGCACGAGCCGGGCATCTCCGTTGTCGCAGACTGCCAGGCTGCGACTGAGGTCGCGGGTGTCACCGCACTGCACGACCCGACTGAGGGCGGCCTGGCAACTGCAATTCGCGAGATCGCCGCACCCGCAAGACTCGGCGCCATGCTGAATGGCGACCGCATCCCGGTTCTCCCGGAGTCGATGGCCATTTGCGCAGCGCTCGGGCTTGATCCGCTCGGCCTCCTCGCCTCCGGGTCGCTCCTGCTTGCCGCCAGCCCAGACTCTGCGGCTGACGTCCGGGTCGCCATCGGCGCGGCTGGCATTCCAGTCTCCGAGATTGGCGTCCTGACGGATGACAGAGAGTTCACCATCACCCGCAACGGAGTTCTGCAGCCGCTGCCCGACTTTGCCGTCGATGAGATCGCTCGTCTCAATGCCGAATCCAGGGAGTAACCGTGCGGCTCATTGGTAGCAGTAACGCCGTCGTCGGATTCGCTGATGGCATGGCTGTGCTCAAGGCAGGAGGCTCCGCGCTTGACGCCGTGGTCGCTACCATTCGTCGTGTCGAGGCGAATCCAGACGATCACTCCGTTGGCTACAGCGGGCTGCCTAACCTGTTGGGCGAGGTTGAACTCGATGCCAGCATCATGGACGGCTCAACCCTTGCGTCCGGCGCGGTGGCCGCAATGCGCAACTACCAGGACGCGATAGACGCCGCGCGAGCCGTGATGGACTCGCTTCCCCACGTCCTGATTGTTGGGCGAGGTGCGGAGATGTTTGCCCAGGAAACGGGTCTACCCCGGACTGACTTGCTCACACCTGAGGCGCGCGAGATCTGGGAGACTCGTCTGGATGCCACCGACGCCTACGCCGTTGCCATGCGCGACCGCGCAGCCAAACTTACGAGCGACCCTGAGCGGCCGCTTGAGTCGCACGGCACGGTCAATGTGATCGCCCGGGATGCCCAGGGCAACATCGCGAGCGGCGTCAGCACGTCCGGGTGGGCCTGGAAGTACCCGGGCCGAGTCGGAGACTCTCCGATCATCGGGGCCGGGAACTACGCCGACCAACGTTACGGCGCCGCGTGTTGCACGGGCCGCGGGGAAATGGCACAGCGTCTTTGCACCGCGCACAGCGTGGTCACCTTCATGCGCTGCGGCTTGACGCTGGACGAGGCGCTGACAAGGGCGGCGGAGGACTTGCACCAGTTGGCCGATCCCTTCTGGGGAGAAGTCAACATCGTGGCCATGGACCGCGATGGCCGCCATGCCGCTGCCTCCACCGTGCCGGACAAGACGTACGCGGCGATGGACGAGACGATGTCCGAGCCGGTGCTCCTGCAGCGCACGTTCGTTTCAGCGCCGTAAACACAAAGCGGCTGGGCCCCGAGGGGCCTCGCCGCTCCTGCACTACCTAGACATCCCGGTTGAGGGTCTCCAGGAACTCCTCGTTCTTCGCCGTCTTGGACAGCCTGCCGAGCACAAGCTCCGTGCCCTCGCTGCCACCAAGCATGGAGACCATGCGCCGCATGGTCCAGACCTGGCGTAGCGTGGACTCGTCGAGGAGCAACTCTTCACGCCGCGTCCCCGACCGCTGGATGTCGATCGACGGGTAGATTCGCCGCTCCGCCAGCTTGCGGTCCAGGTGGAGTTCCATGTTGCCTGTGCCCTTGAACTCCTCGTAGATGACGTCGTCCATGCGGCTACCGGTATCGATGAGGCAGGTGGAGATGATCGTCAAGCTGCCGCCACCCTCGATGTTGCGGGCCGCGCCAAAGAAGCGCTTGGGTGGGTAGAGCGCCACCGGGTCAATACCGCCGGAGAGCGTGCGGCCACTTGGAGGCACCGCCAGGTTGTATGCGCGAGCGAGACGCGTGATGGAGTCAAGCAGTATCACGACATCCCGGCCACCTTCGACGAGGCGCTTGGCACGCTCCAGCGCCATCTCCGCCACCTTGGTGTGGTCCTCCACCGGCTCATCGAACGTGGAGGAGATGACCTCCCCATCGATCGAGCGCCGCATGTCAGTGACCTCTTCCGGTCGTTCACCGATGAGGCAGACCATGAGATGGACATCCGGGCAGTTGGTGCTCACACCATTGGCAATGGCCTTCAGCAACATCGTCTTGCCGGCCTTGGGCGGCGAAACGATCAGGCCACGTTGTCCCCGGCCAATTGGCGCCACCAGGTCCAGTAAGCGGGTGGAGAGGATGTTCGGCGCAGTTTCGAGGTGGATCATCTCCAGTGGGAAGATCGGCGTGAGGGTATCGAAGGATGGACGCCGCCGCGCCGTCTCGGGATCGATGCCATTGACCGCTTCAACCCGCAGCAGACTGAAGAACTTCTCGTTGTCCTTCGGTGGGCGCACCTGACCGCAGACGCGGTCACCGGTGCGCAACCCAAAGCGGCGAATCTGCGACTGCGAGACGTAGATATCATCCGGGCCAGGAAGGAAGCGCTGCCCGCGCAGGAAGCCAAAGCCGTCTTCAATGATCTCCAGGATACCGTCCCCGAAAATCTGGCCGTCCTTTTCGGTCTGGGCCCGCAGCAGGCGCACCAACTGCTCCGGCTTCCCCATGCGCGAGAAGCCCTGGATCTCCAGTTCGCGCGCCATCTCGGCCAGCTCTTCCGCCGTCTTGGCTTCCAGATCAAGAATCGTCAGGTGCGGCGGCCCGCTGCGCACCGGCGGCGCCTGCTGTTGCTGGTTGTACGGCTGGTTGCTACGAGGTGGGCGAGGCTGGCCCTGCGGCTGATGCTGTACGTACCCGCCGCGATTGTCGTTCCCGTAGCGATCCGCGCCGTTGGACCGCTCTCCCTGCGGCCGGTCCTGTGGTCGCTGACCACGCCGGTTCCGGCTATCGCGGCCCCGGCTCCGCTGCATGTCGTGTCGCGGGTCGATGCCGTTATCGTGCAGGGGTTCCAGCACGCTTTCACGCAGAGCAGGATCCAGGTGGGCCAGCGGAGGCCGCGCCGGCTGCTCGGTTCGATCCGGGCGTTCCCCGTTTCGCAGATCTCCGGCTGCCTCGCCCGGCGCGGTGGTCACCGGCTCAGCGCTGGCTTCGGGCGTCGCCACTGGTGACGCAATCACCGCCGGAGCCTCGGTCACATCCAGGGCTGCGGGTACGGTGGGCGGGGTCGCGTGCTCGGCAATTGCTGCCGGGGACTCGCTCCCCGGCAGCGCCGAGGGCGCCGCCGAACCGACGGCCTCCGCCAGCGGCGATGCCACTGCCTGCTCAACGGCTGCCGCGGTGCTGGCGGGTTCGGCTTCCTGCGACGCAGGAGCCGAAGCCTCAACCTCGGAAACAACCTTCGGCTTTCGCGTACGCGGTGCGCGAGCAGGCTTCACCTCCGGTGCAGGCGCGCCCTCTGAAGAGAGTTCAGGCTTTGCCTCGGCGGATGCCGCGGTGGCAGCACCATCGGCCACTTCGGCTTCGGGCTTTGCCGCTCGCGTTCGCGTGGTGCGACGCCGAGTCGGCGTAGCGACCTCGATTGTTTCCTCAACGGTCAAGGGATTTTCCTCCAAATGGATGCAACATCATCGGGATTGCACAGATTCGCCCTTCGGCACGGGAGATGGAGCACTGCGTCGTGTGAAGACCATTCAGTCCTCTTGCGCATTGCAGGAAGCGCACAAGCCCACAGGCTTGTCAGGGGAAGGGCAACGCAATGTCCGGCGCTCCAGAATGTGCGTGTGTAGTGAGGCGGAGGGCGTGGCTATCAGTGCCCCCGGCGTGGCAAGCCCGATTCTAGCACTCGCGTAACACACAGTCAATACGTAGGCATAAGTTCATTTGCCGACCCGGATTCTCGTAACTAGCTGCCAAGCGACCGGAAGGTTTCCAGCTTGCTGAGCGGGTGCTGTGCCTCCACCCAGCGCACCGTGCCCGAGCGAGACCGCATGACCACCGACTGCGTCGTTGCCATGTCACCGAGATACCGAACGCCCTTGAGGAAGTCCCCGTCCGTGATCCCGGTCGCCGCGAAAAAGACATCGTCCCCGCTGACCAGGTCCTCGGCGGTCAGGACGGCACTAAGATCGATGCCGGCATCCAACACGTTCTTCCGCTCTGTGTCGTCGCGGGGCCACAGCTTGCACTGGATCTCGCCGCCGACGCAGCGGAGGGCGCAGGCCGCGACAACGGCCTCTGGCGCGCCGCCGATTCCCATCAGGATATCGATGCCCGTGCCCGGCGTGGCTGCCATCACCGCGCCGGCTACGTCGCCGTCCATGATGAACCGAATGCGCGCCCCGCTCGCCCGAATGTGCTCGGCGATCTCACTGTGACGGGGCCGATCGAGCAGGATCACCGTCACGTCGTTGACCGACTTGTTCAGTTTCGCGGCGACGCTGCGAATGTTCTCCTCGACCGATGCATCGATATTGACGGAGCCAGCCGCTTCCGCCCCGACCACGATCTTGTCCATGTAGACCACGTAGGGCGATTCATACATGGTGCCTCGCTCAGACACCGCCAGTGTGGCGATGGAGCCGGCCATGCCCTGCGAGAGGAGACGGGTGCCGTCAATCGGATCCACCGCAATATCGGTCTTTGGTTCAGGAGCGCTGCCGACGAATTCGCCCTCATAGAGCATCGGCGCCTGGTCTTTCGTGCCTTCTCCGATGACGACGACGCCGTCCATGGGGATGGTATTCAGCACCATGCGCATCGCATCCACCGCCGCCTTGTCGGCCAGGTTTTTCTGGCCGCGCCCCATCCAGCGGCCTGCCTGCAGTGCCGCCGCTTCGGTCACGCGGACCAGTTCCAGAGCGAAGCTGCGGTTGATGAACTGTTCCATCTGGATCAACCTTCCTCAACGTTCAGCAGCGGCCGCATGCCTGCTGCGGGCCCCTCGTCCACCGGCAGCCATTCTCGCGCAGCGCGCGGGAGCTCGCGGGCGCTCCCCACTTCCACGGTGCACTCTGGCAGTGATTGCAAGAACGTGGCCCCGTAGCGCTTGGTCAGGATGCGGCGGTCCAGCACAGCGCACACGCCCCGATCACTGCTGGAGCGGATGAGCCGTCCGAACCCCTGCTTGAAGCGCAGCACCGCCTGCGGCACGGCGTAGCCGGCAAACGCATCCTCGAACGCCTCGCTGCGTGCGGCAATAACGGGATCTGTCGGCACGCTGAAGGGCAGCCGGGTGATGACGAGCAGGCTCAGCGCCTCGCCCGCCACATCGACACCCTCCCAGAACGATGACGTGCCCAGCACGGCGACATTGCGCTCCCGCCGCAGGCGCTCGGTCAATTGTTGCGGCGAGCCATCGCGCCGCTGCGCCAGCACGACGACGCCGCGCTCCAGGAGTGGCCCGGATATCGCCCGGGCCATCTCGGCGAGCATCGCGTGCGAGGTAAAGAGCACGAGCGCCTTGCCCCTGGTGGCATCGATCGTTTCGATCAGCGTTTGCTCGAGCGCGTCACGGTAGGCGTAACTCGTCGGGTCCGGGATGTCGTCCGCCAGGTAGAGGAGGACCGAGCGTCGATAGTCAAACGGCGACGGCACGATAAGCGACTGCGCGTCTGGAACGCCCAGCCGGCTTGCGACATAGTCGCAACTCCCGTCGATCGCCAGAGTGGCGCTGGTCAACACCGTCGTGCGGGGCCGCTTGAACAGCTTCTCCTGCAGCAGACCGCTGACGTCGAGCGGCGCCGAGCGGAACACCAGCCGCTCGGTCGCCCCGACCCGTTCCAACCAGTAGACGCGGTCGCTCTCAGGCGTGTCAAACGCACTGACGTAGCGAGCGGCCATCTCCGAGCCAAAGCGGATCGTGGTCTGGAGATCGCCAAGCAGCAACTCCTGCCGCTCTCCCGCCTCGGCCAGGTCCGCGACCGCGACATCGTCGATGCCATCGACAGCCGTCAGGAACCAGCGCAGTTCCTTCTCGGCATCCTTGAGCGCTCCCAGCAGCCGGTCCCAGCCAGCGTCAACGGCTTCCCAGGACTTGAGCGTTCGCGACGCCGATGTCACGCGGCGCGTTCGCTCCCCGCTGCTGGAAAACTCACCCGCTTCGCGCTGGACATCCTCAAGCGCGGCAAACAGCTCCATCCCCGCACTGCGCAGCCGGGCAGCCACCTCAAGCGCCGCATCCACGTGCTGTCGTGCATCCCGGGCCCGCTTCTGCCCGGCGTCATCCTCGACCGCGCCAAGCAGAAAGCCCATGGCTCCCGCGACAACGCCGCTCACGGCTGCGCCATCGCTCACAGCAATGGCGTCCGCGTACTCGGCAATGTCACGCTCCTGGACCGTAAACGTGAACTGCGTCGTGGCCTGGTCTTCGAGGTGATGGGCTTCATCGACGATCAACGTGTCAAAAGGCGGCAGGATGCGATTGCTGGACGCCGCATCCGTCAGCAGCAGCGCGTGGTTCACCACTACCAGGTGCGCGGCCTCCGCCGCCCGCCGCGCCCGAAACAGGAAGCACTGCCCGCGATGATGGAATACGCACGAGCCGGGATCGCACGAGCCTTCTTCCTCGGCAATCTGGCGCCAGAAACGCTCTTCGCCCGCGGTGAGTAGCAGTTCGGCCCGGTCGCCCGTTTGCGTTCGCGGCAGCCAGGCGAGCACCTTGCCCTTCAGGCTGGCTTCTTCAATCTCCAGCGAGGGTTGCCGCTCCCAGGCAAACCAGCGTCGCAGGCACAGGTAGTTTGCCCGCCCTTTCACCGCGACAACACCGACAGGTTTGCCGGCTTCAGTGCGTTCCAGCGCCGATGCAAGGTCTGGCACGTCCTTCCGCAGCAACTGATCCTGCAGCGCCAGGGTGTTGGTCGAGAGAACGGCGGTTTGACCGCGCTCCGCTGCGGACAGCGCGGCAGGCACGAGGTACGCAAGACTCTTCCCGGTGCCTGTTCCCGCTTCGACCAGCAGTTGCCCGCTCTCGTTGATGGCGTGGGCGACGGCCTCCGCCATCTGCTCTTGCTGCAAGCGGCGCTCGAATCCCGCAATGACGCCCGTCAACGATCCGCCAGGCCCCAGGATCTCCTGCACGGCCTCGTCCGCAATATCCTCGAGCGACCCGGTCGGCTCCAGTTCCTCTTCACGCGGCCGATCGCGCAGGAACTGCAACTCGGGCGGATCAAGACGCCGCACGGGAATCTCCGCACGCAGCCGCGCGTTTCGCGAGTGTTCAAAGAGCGGCGCAAACGGCCATTCCGCCTCAGTGGCGTGGACGTGGATACGTTCCAGTGTCAGGTCGTCGTATTCCGCGATGCGCACCAGGAGTGCTTCAAAGATGTCCGCAATATGTTGCGCTTCATCCTGCTCGATCTCTGGCAGGCCAAGGCTCTCCCGCAACGAAGGCACATCTGGCGCAGGCAGCCCCGGGATGAACAGCGCCCCAAGGGTCGCAATGTCGATTGCTGGCGCTTGCAGGCGAACGCCGTCCGCCGCCAGCACGGCCAGCACGGAGTCGGCGTCTCGCGTGATCACGGCCTTGTCGCCAAGCAACTCCCGCAGGTCCGTCGCAATGTCGGCCCAGCGCCGGGCCGTAGGGGAGGTCGCACGAGTGGCTCCCCGCCGGCTCCCCGTTGAGCTGGCTGATGCCTGGAACTCGCTGCGCGCGCCGGTAGACCGCACGTCCACGGCAGAAACGTGCTGGACACGATCACGCCGGGGGTCGAGACCAGAAACGGTCACGCTGAGCGCAACATAGGCTGGAAGAGACATTGGGTTGACGCTGTCCGGCTTTCTAGATCACATTCGCAGCAAGTAGCTCACAAATTGCCAGTGAGAGTAGGCCCATCTGGGCCAGACCCAATGGCACGGGGGCAGTATCGATAAACTCGTCGACCCGGTGGACATTGCCACCGCTCGTCAGGCCGATACACACGGCCGGGATCCCGGCGGCAATCGGTACGTTGGCGTCGGTACTGGAGGCATCAAGGGTGGCCTCGACTCCGAGGAGATTCAGCGTCGCGGTAGCGACCTTGACGATAGGACTATCGACTGGGACGACGCCGGCCGGTCGCTCTCCAATCGTCTCCAGGTTCAGCATGACCCCATTCGGTCGACTGTGCTTCGCCGCCAGCCGGACAACCCGCTCGCTCAGTCGTTGCAACGAGTGTTCATCTGTGGATCGCAGGTCCAGCAGACAGGAGACCGACGGGGCGATCGTATTGACAGACACGCCTCCTTCAATGGTTCCAACGTTCAGCGTGGTCTTCGGCATGCGTGGCAAGGGGATGGCGTCCAGCTCTGCAATGAACTTCGCTATCACATGAATGGCATTGGGCTGACCAAAATCACCCCATGAGTGGCCACCTGGGCCGACGGCCGTAACCCGGTAGCGACGGCTGCCAACCGCGACGTGCGTGACGCGGCCCAGGTTGTGCCCCTCCAGGGCAACCACAGCGCCAATCGTCGGGTGAGTCTTCATGACCTCGCGGATCCCGCGCAGGTTGCCCAGCCCCTCTTCACCCACATTCCCGGTGATCAGGACATCCACCGCCGGCTTCAGCCCGGCCGTTTCAAACAATTGTGGCAGCGAGAGCACGGAAGCAACGGCAAGGCTGTTGTCACCAATTCCCGGCCCGGCCAGCCGCCCCTCGCCAGGGGTCACCTCGAGCGGAACGTGATTGCCAAAGACCGTATCAAGGTGCGCCGCGATGAGCAGCGACTTCGTGCCAATCCCGCCAGGAAGCCGGCCCGGGATCGTGGCGACCACATCGCCGAGCTCGTCGCTCGCGACCAGGAGCCCGAGTTGCTCCGCCTGTTCCTGGAAGAAGCGAGAGCGCCTTGTCTCATCGTTCGTCGGCGCCGGGATCTCAGCGATTTGCCGGGTCAACGCAAGAACGCCAGGTGTCAGTGAATCGGCTGCGTCACGCAAGGCGTGGACGTGTTCAGGGGCATCGAGAATCACGCTAACTCCGGCTCGTTGTTCCGGCACGGATCACGCCAACGTGATCTCCGCTGAGGCCCGGAGTCGCTCGATTCGCTGGCCGCGAAACGAAGGTAATGATACCAAAAATCGCATCATTCCTGACGAATCTTCTCGTCATAGGTGCCGGGAAATCGCCAGGAGGTGAACCGGGCGGTCTCCTCGTGACCGCAGGGATGGCCGACTTGCACAACCAACTTGACACCCTCACACAACCGCACTAGTTTTGCCCGGGAAGTGGCATTCACCGATGCCATCACCCAGGTGTGTCTTTCTCCCCGTTCGCCCCGGAGCGAACCAGCCCACGGAGGACCCAACGTGGCCTATCACAAGTACGACGCGGTTATCGTGGGAGCTGGTGGCGCTGGCCTGATGGCTGCCATCCAGATGGCCGGCAAGGCGAACGTCGCGGTGGTTAGCAAGCTCTACCCCTCCCGCTCCCATACAGGGGCCGCACAGGGAGGCATCAGCGCCGCCCTCGGCAATGTTGAGGAAGACCACTGGCAGTGGCACATGTTCGACACCGTCAAGGGCGGCGACTACCTTACCGATCAGAACGCCGCTGAAGTCCTGACCCGCGACGCCGTAGAGGCCGTCCTTGAACTGGAGCACATGGGGCTCCCATTCAACCGCACGCCCGACGGCAGGATCGACCAGCGCCGTTTCGGCGGACACACGCGGAACTTTGGTGAGGCGCCGGTCAAGCGCGCCTGCTATGCGGCGGACCGTACCGGCCACATGATCCTGCAGACCCTCTACCAGCAGGGCATCAAGCACAACATCAACTTCCTGAATGAGTTTCATGTGCTGGATCTGCTCTTCAGCGAGGATGGCCGCGCCTGCGGCGTGGTGGCGCTGGAGATACGCACTGGCGAAATCCATACGATTCACGCCAAGGCGGTTCTCTGGGCCACTGGAGGATTCGGCCGCATCTTCAGCGTGACATCCAACGCCATGGCCGGGACGGGTGATGGTTTCGCCATTCCTTTCCGGCGGGGTGTTCCCTTGATGGATATGGAGTTCTACCAATTCCACCCCACCGGGATCTACAAGTTCGGCATTCTTCTTTCTGAAGCGGCTCGCGGCGAAGGCGGCATCCTGCTCAATGGCGAGGGCGAAGCATTCGCCGCCCGGTACGCGCCCACGCTCAAGGATCTCGCGCCTCGTGACATGGTCTCCCGATTCATCTACCAGGAAATCAAGGAAGGGCGCGGCGTCAACGGCAAGGACTACGTCCACCTCGACGTTTCCCACCTGCCGGACGAAGTGATCGACGCCAAGTTGCCGGACATTACGGACTTCGCGCGAACCTACCTCGGAATCGAACCCAAGCGCGAGCCGATGCCGATTCAGCCGACTGCCCACTACGCCATGGGTGGTATTCCAACTGACCTCAATGGCCGGGTGCTGAGCAACGCGGCGGGTGACACGTTTCCCGGCCTCTACTCTGCCGGCGAGAACGCCTGTGTCTCCGTCCACGGCGCCAACCGCCTGGGCACCAACTCCCTGGTTGACCTGGTCGTCTTCGGTCGCCGCGCCGGGCGTGATATGCTTGATTACGTCAAGCACGCGGATCTTCCGGTCCTCCCGCCTGACCCCGACTTCTATGCGCGTGCCCAGGTCAGCGAGCTGTTGGCTCGCCCGAAGGGTGAGCGTGTGGCCGACCTGCGGCGTGACCTGCAGGTCATGATGATGGACAAGGCTTCGGTGGTCCGCACGGCTGAGAGTTTGACCGAGGCCGGAAACGAAATCCGCAGCCTGCGAGACCGGTATGCCAGGGCCGGCATCGATGACCACGGCACGACCTTCAACACCGACCTGACCGAGGCGCTCGAATTTGGGGCGATGCTCGAATGCGCCGACACGCTGGTGACCGGCGCGCTGGCGCGTGAAGAGAGCCGCGGCGCCCATTTCCGCGACGATTTCCAGGCGCGGGACGACGTCAACTGGCTGAAGCACACGATGCTGAAGAAGACATCCGGCGGCCTGGAACTGACCAAGCGGGATGTCAGCATTACCGAGTTTCAGCCGATGGAGCGGAAGTACTAACGGTTACGGGATCGGCGACGCTGGTTATCCCAAAGGCCGCTGCTTCCGCCATGAATCAGTGGTTCTCCGAGGAGCAATTGCGTGGAATACACGTTTCGGATCAAGCGCTATGACCCCGATGTTGACGTCAAGCCGTACTTCAAGGAATACAAGCTTGAGCTTGAAGAAACCGACCGCGTCCTTGATGGTCTGAACAACATCAAGTGGGACCAGGACGGCACGCTCACCTACCGGCGCTCCTGTGCGCACGGGGTTTGTGGATCGGATGCAGTACGCATCAATGGCCGCAACTATCTGGCGTGCAAAACGTTGATGAAGGAGTTCGGGAAGAAGATCACGATCGAGCCCCTGATCGGCTTCAAGGTCGTCAAGGATCTCGTCGTCGATATGGACCCGTTCTTTGATAGCTACAAGTCAATCAAGCCATATCTCATTGCCGGTGAGGCGCCGGCGGGCGAAGAGCGCCGGCAGACCCCGGAACAACTGGAGCGCTTCGAAAGCGCGACCAAGTGCATTCTCTGCGCCGCCTGCACAACGTCCTGCCCGATCACCTGGACCAACGAGAGCTTCGTCGGGCCCGCGGCCATCGTGAACGCCGCGCGTTTCATTTACGACAGCCGGGATGAGGGCGCGGCAGAGCGCCTGCGCATCCTGAACACGCAGTCAGGCGTGTGGCGCTGCCGCACGGTCTTCAACTGCACGGAAGCGTGCCCACGCGATATTGAAGTGACCAAGATCATTGAGGACGTGAAGCGCACGCTGCTCCTCGAGCAAGTTTAGGCTGCTCCGCAGAAAGCAGTACTCGGCAGAGAGCAGGTTCGCTGGCCGCAAGTCTGCGCTGTTCCGGCAAGATACGGCGCCATCAGCACCTGATGTCAGGTGCTG
>JALYWD010000737.1 GCA_030852885.1 Chloroflexota bacterium
AGACCGGGGTAGGCATGCTGACGGCGGCGGCGGTGCTGGCCTATCTGCCGGCCGGGGTGCATGGGAACGCCAAGGCCGCCGCCGCCTACGCCGGCGTGCATCCCCGCCAGGAGCAGTCGGGGCAGCGCGACCGCAGCCGGCTGAGCAAGCAGGGATGTCCGGCCGTGCGCCGCTATCTGTATCTGGCCGCGCAGTGCGCGGTGCGCTTCGATCCCGTGCTGAAAGCCTGGTATCAGGCGCTGTGCGCCCGGGGCAAGGCGCCGCAAAGCGCCATCTGCGCCGTAGCCCACAAGCTGCTGCGGCAGATGATGGGGCGGCTGCGGCAGGCGCGGGCGGCGTCTGCCGTACCGGCCGAGGCGCCGGAACGGGTGCTGCCGGTCGCTGCCTGACCCCGGAAAACGGTGCTGGAGCTTGACGCCGAACACAGTGTCTCGTTCCAAGGCGTGGCAGACGAGGTCTCTCCACGTCGCTCGAGACACGACGTTGTGCCAGCGGCCAGGTCTTTTGCGAGCCACAGTCGCGTGATTGGCAAAGGCGAAGAGCAGGAGCAGGCCCGCTCCAACTCTTCGCCGTTGTGCGTAGGGACCGGGAGCTACTGCATCTCGTCGGGCTCAATCAACTGCACCGAGACTTCGGTCTGGTTGGCATCGGCGCCAACGCCCATGCGCACGACGCCGTAGTGACCGGAATCGTTCAGCTCTTTCAGCCCGAAGAACAACTCAGTCCGTCCAGAGGGATCCTCGATGACGGCGCCACCGACGTCCCCGCAGGCGATATAGACGTCGATCTCCTCCGCGCTCTTGTGGACATTGATGGCATAGCCGCCGTCGATGATCTCCTGCAGTGGCATGTCGATGTTGGTCTGGCTGAGATTGACCTCCTGTGCCGTGGCCGCGCCCTCCAGCATGGCCTCGTCAGGGGCTGCCACGTCCATGAGAGGCACGACGACCTCGCCCAGCTCCGCGCACGTACCGGCATGGAGGTGGACCGGATGGGGGGCTTCTCCGGCCTGCGTCTCGCTCACCGGCGTTTGCGCCAGACTGGCCGGAGCGAGCAGCGCCAAGGTTGCGAAGCCGATCATGGCCCCGACTCGAAGTGGACGACCGAGGGCGCGGAGTGATGTGGTCATGACGTCCCTTTCGTGCGTAGACCGGCGTACAGCCGCGCGGCCTGCAGCGGCCTCGTCCGCAATGACGGGACCGGACGGCAGCATATCGCAGGTCAGGATGTTACGCTGATGGTAAATACAGTCAGCCGCGTCAAGGCCACGCCGCCACGGAGGGCAAACGTACCGCCGCGCTTCTGGACTGGGTCAGGCAGGATCAGCGGCGAGGATCGTCCACGATAGTCATCAGCCAGGAGCAGAGAGGAAGATCACGCGATGCCGCTGTTCCATGTCCTCGTCGCCATCACCGGCCTCCTTGTCCTCGGTGTCTCCGGGCCGGCGTCATTCGCGCCTGCCGCAACGTCTCAATCGATGACCGTCGGGCACGTCTACGTCAATGCCAACACGGCGCGTGAGAACTCCATCGCCGCCTATGACCGTCATGCCGACGGCACGCTGACGCCGCTGCCTGGGTCACCCTTCGCCGCCGGTGGCGCTGGCACGGGAGAGGTCATTGGCTCCCAGGATGCGCTCCGCGTCACCGCCGATGGCCGGTACCTGCTGGCCGTCGCCGCCGGCAGCAACGAGATCTCCGTGCTGCGGATCGCGGCGGATGGCACGCTCGCCCCGGTGGAGGGCAGCCCGTTCTCCTCCGGCGGGTTGATGCCGGTGAGCATCGCCGTGCATGACAACCTGGTCTATGTCGCCAACCGGGGGGATGGCGCTGAGGGCGCCAATTACACCGGCTTCACACTGGAAGACGGCGGCCGGTTGCGGCCCCTGGCCAACTCGACCGTGCCCCTGTCAGCCACGGCCAACCCCGGCGCCGTCTTCTTCAACGCGACAGGCACGAACCTGGCCGGCACCC
This sequence comes from Chloroflexota bacterium, assembly GCA_030852885.1. Classification (GTDB taxonomy): domain Bacteria; phylum Chloroflexota; class Chloroflexia; order Thermomicrobiales; family UBA6265; genus JACCXM01. The sequence goes on from JALYWD010000737.1 coordinate 1,974, forward strand.
AGGTCGGGCCGGATGACGGTCCATCCTTCATCGACAGCTTCGCGGTCGGTCGCGACGGGCGGCTGCTGCCGGCCCCCGGCTCGCCGTTCGCGGCGCAGGCCACAGGCCCGTTTGGCGGCGCATTCCGCCCTACCGATCCCGCGCAGCTCTATGTGGTGAATGCGCACGCCGGGCCGAACCACGGCAGTGCCTCCGCCTACGATGTGGACCGCGACGGCACGCTGCGCGCCATTGGCGCATCGCCGTTCCCGAACCGGCAGACCGCGCCCTGCTGGATGGTCATTTCTCCCGACGGCCGGTATCTCTTCGCCGTCAATACCCCCGTCTCCTCCATCTCGCGCTACGCAATCCTGGCCGATGGTGGGCTCGATCTGCTCGGCAGCATCATCATGAACGACCCGACCGGTCTCCAGCCCATCGACGTGGGCATCGCTCCTGCCGGGGATGTTCTCTACGTCGTCGGCGCTGGCGCCGGCGTGGTCAGCAGCTTTGCCGTCGATGGCGGCAATCTCACCGAGCTGCCCACCTCTCCGGTGGAGCTGCCAGACGGAGCAACCCCGTTCGGGATCGCCGTGACCTGACGTCCGGCCACGCTGGCTGACGTTCCACCTTGCACAGCGGTTTGCGATAGACCTGGCCTGCCCCACACAAACCCGTGTCTCGAGCGAAGTCGCGAGACACGACGGAGTTCGCCCGACGGGCGAACTCCTCTGCAAGCCGCTGTAGTCAACTCCATGAATCTGGGCGACGGCGTCACCGGTGGCGGCGTACCAAT
>JALYWD010000016.1 GCA_030852885.1 Chloroflexota bacterium
CAGGTCGATACCACCGCCGGAGACAATGTACGTGCGAAAGCCGTTGGCCCGCAGGTAATCCATCAGCTCCAGTTGCGGCTGATAGATGGACTCGGTGAACAGGTGCTTCGTCAGCGGGTTGATGGCGCTCTCCGCCCAGGCGAGGGCTTGCGCGTCGAACTCGTCCGTCGTCATCCCGCTGTGGGCCACCGTCATGAGCTTGCCGAGATCTGCCTCGGTGAACTGCTTCATGGCCTCGTGGTCGTCCGCCAGGATGGCGGCGTAGGGCTGCTCCGTCGTCCACTCCGGATGTTGTGGCGCCAGCGTCTTGACCTGGTCCAGGATGAAATAGGCCTGGGCGTACATCGGCTGCTCGGTCCAGAGCGTGCCGTCGTTATCGAAGGTGGCAATGCGGTCGTGCTCCGGCACGAACTGCTCGCCGCCCTCGTCCATGACCGCCGCCACGAAGTCAAGAATGGCCTGCTTGCTCGCGCCCTCGTTCCAGGACGGCAACGGGTCGTTCTCCATGGTTTTCTCCTTCGCTGCGAGCTGAACTCTGGCCACGCTGCCGGTTCGGGGCACGGCGAGCCCTGGCTGCATCTCGAACATCGCCAGCGCCGCACCGGCAGCCGCACCAGTCAGAACACCGCGCCGGGACCGCGTCACCTGGCGCCCCGGTATTTCCCTGTGCATCACGTCCTCCCGCGGCAGAGCTCTAGATCACCCGCAGCATGAAGAGGAAGGTCACCAGCCCGATGACGACGAGCACCGCCGAAAGCGCATAGGCATACATCCAGCGCAGCTTGAGGCTGCGCGACACGGTCATCGCGACCGGAGAGCGCTCCAGGTACTGATTGATGGTCCAGTAGTTCCAGGCGCCAATGAGCATGCCCAGCGTGCCGGCCAGCACCAGCGCCACGCCCAGGTTGCGCGCCGCCAGGTGCATCCGCTCGCTACCGCCCACATCCTGGAAGACGCCGTCGTAGAAGTTGTAGATCGTGAAGCCAAAGCCGATCATCGACACCGCGGTGCGGGCCCAGGAGAGCAGCGTCCGCAGATTGGAGAGGTCGCTGCGAATCCAGGAGTACTCCGCTGAAAGGGTGTCGATGGCTCCGGGCTGGCTGAGATTGGAAACCGGCTCGGCCATGAGCGCCTCCGGTACAAAGGGAAGACGACCTGCGGGTCTTGGGGAATAAGGAACGAAACGCGAGTTTGCACGCCCGCTCCCAGCTCCTCATTCCCTTACGCCCTTATGCCCTGAGCGAAGCGTCTTCCCTCGTCAATCGAACTTGCTGGCCAGCGTTTGGTTCAGCTTCTCCACAGCCTGGTCGATGGTGAAGCTCGCTGCCCGCTGCGCGGGAGGGAACTCCTCGAACGTCTGCAGGAACGCCGTGCAGATGGCCTGGGCGCCGCCCGCTATGTAGTCGTGATACAGGTACCAGTCCCAGTAGGTATTCGAGGTAATGTCTGCCCGCTCGAATGGGTCCGTGCGCAGGTTGTAGATCTTCGGCAGGCGCAGCACCGTGAACGGCTCAGCCCACACCTGCAAGGTGCCCTGGCAACGCTGCTCCATGAAGACGACCTTCCAGTTGAAGAAGCGAACCGCCACCAGGTCGCCGTCATCGTTGAAGTAGAAGAACCCCTTGCGCGGGCTCTCGCTCTCTTCGCCCGTCAGGTACGGCAGCAAGTTGAAGCCGTCGATATGGGACGTGAAGTGCTTGTCCCCGACATCCATGCCCTGCTTCAGTTCCTCGACGATGTCCGGATCACCCGCCACCGCCAGGAACGTGGGCAGCCAGTCATGGTGCTGGATGATCTCGTTGGAGACCGACCCGGCTGGGATCTTGCCCGGCCAGCGGATCATTTCCGGCACCCGGAAGGCGCCCTCCCAGTTGGTGTTCTTCTCGCTGCGGAACGGCGTCATGGCGCCATCCGGCCACGTGTTCATGTGCGGGCCGTTGTCTGTGGAGTAGATAACGATGGTGTTGTCCGCAATCCCCAGTTCGTCCAGCTTGTCCAGCAGGGTGCCCACCAGCCGGTCGTGGTCAATCATCGTGTCGTGGTAGGGGGACTGCCCTGGTCCCGCCTGGCCAAGGCTCTCCGGCTTGGTGTGCGTGCGCAGGTGCATGTGCGTGCTGTTGAACCAGACGAAGAACGGAGTATCCGACGCCGCCTGCCGCTCGATGAAATCGACAGCGGCATCGCGGAACTCCTCGTCCACGGTCGGCATGCGGGCAATGTTCAGCGGGCCGGTATCCTCGATCTTCTGCTTGCCCACCTTGCCGTAGCGCTCGTCAACCGTCTCGTCGTCTTCTTCCGCTGCCCAGGAGTGAATGACGCCTCGCGGCCGGAACATCTCGTTGAACTTCGGGTACTTGTCAGACGGCGGCCAGTCCGGCGCTTCCGGATCTTCCTCGGCGTTCAGGTGGTAGAGGTTGCCAAAGAACTCATCGAAGCCATGCACCGTTGGCAGGAACTCGTTGCGGTCCCCCAGGTGGTTCTTACCGAACTGCCCGGTGGCGTACCCATGCGGCTTGAGCAGGTCGGCAATCGTGGGCACGGAGGCCGGGAGGCCAATGGTTGAGCCCGGGGCTCCTACCTTGGAAAGGCCAGTGCGGTACACGCTCTGCCCGGTGATGAACGCCGAGCGCCCCGCCGTGCAGCTCTGCTCCCCGTAGGAATCCGTGAACAGCATCCCCTCGCTGGCGATGCGGTCGATGTTCGGAGTGCGATACCCCATCAGGCCCTGCGAGTAGCAACTCAGGTTCGTGATGCCGATGTCATCGCCCCAGATCACCAGGATGTTCGGTTTGTCCGCCATGGAGTCCTCCCGCACGTCATTGCACCACAGTTGCATCAAGATGCCAGGCATTATCCGCCAAGGTCACGACACGCGCTCGCGAGGGTGCTTTGGCGCCGCGTGAAGCCCGCGTGCCGGATTCACTGCGCCTGCTGCTGACGACGTTGAGCACATGTAGAGCCAGAAGGACTCGACGGCGGGCTCAGGCAAACCGCTCCCGGTGGCTCAGTCACCCGCACAACCACCGGCGTCACGGTGCAGCACCCGAGCAGGATCAGCACCGGCGAGACCGCCATCACTGGTACGCGCGATGAGTTGCGAGGCCACGTCAGATTCAAACAGGAGCGACGGGCTGCGGCGCTTGCAGAATGGGGGAGTAAGGGACGAGGACGAGCGTTCCAGTTTACGCTCGTCCCTCATTCCCTTCCCCTGGCTCCCGCGGGAGCGTCTTCCCCGAGGCCGCGGGCCGCCCCCGAGGCTACGACGGCCGGTATTCCTCCGGAATCATCCAGAACGGGCCGCCGTCGATCAGCGACTGCTTGTTCGGGTATTTCTCCAGTTCCTCGAAGTGTGCATCCAGCGCCGGCGTCATGAACATGGACACCGTCCAGCCGTGATCCGCACCGGAGAAGCGGCCCGGTGAGGTCTGCACCTGCCCCGGCGGCATCGCGCCGTTGAAGAGCGAATCAAACTGCTCCCCCGGGTCCCAGAACAGGTTGTACATCGCTGGCGCGCTGGTCAGCGGCTGGCTGGGGCCCAGCCAGGTGTCCTTGGCGGTGAACATGAACTTGTAGTTGTCCACGCGCAACCCGCCAAACGACTGGTCGTAGTAATAGAAGAAGGTGGTGCGCTGGCTTGGTCCCTCGCCCAGCAGGTAGGCGCTGTTGTCGAGGCCATCGAACACGATCGGCTTGCCGTCGTTGTCTTCCCAGATGTGCGGCGGCGCTTCCGCCCCAATCAGCCCGGCGAAGGTCGGCCACCAGTCCATGTGGCTCATCATCTCCGTCGCTACCTGGCCGCCCTCGATCTTGCCTGGCCACCAGGCAATGGCCGGCACCCGGAAGCCGCCCTCGTAGGCGCTGCCCTTTTCACCCCGAAACGGCGTGTAGCCGGCATCCGGCCAGGCATCCACCCAGGCGCCGTTGTCCGTGGTCCAGATCACCAGGGTGTCCTCAGCAATCCCCAGGTCACGGATCGCCTGCAGGACCTGGCCGGTGTTGTCGT
>JALYWD010000022.1 GCA_030852885.1 Chloroflexota bacterium
CAGGAACAGGCGCAGTGTCTCGGGGTCGCGGTAGGGCAGGTACGCGTTCTTGAAGATTTCGCGGAAGAGGGTGGGGATGTTCGGGTTCTCCGGCATCTTGGTGATCGCTTCGGCATAGCGGTTCAGCGTCTCATGTCCACCGAGGCCGGAGTGCATCAGCGTCGCCCAGCCGTACTCCGCAAACTTTCCCGTGAAGAACCGGCGCTCGCCGCCCATTTCCTCTGATTCCGCGTCCAGGTCGTCCATGAACTTGTAGATCAGGGCGATGGTGATCTGCTCGACCTGTGATTTCGGATCGGGCAGCTTGCCGACCAGGATGTCGCGGGCCGTGTCGATCCGGCGCTTCGTGTCTGTGTCGAGCATGAGGTGCGAAAACTCCTCTAGGGGGCGAACTGGTTGAGGGACACGTAGTCCTTCACGTACTCCGGGACCAGGGCGCGGTATGGCGCTGGCACGGCCTTGTAGTCGCGGGTGGAAAAGGCAGCATTTGTGGCCAGTTCTGTCAGGTGCCGGCTCTCTATCGTGTGGCGCAGGCGGTCACTCGTTACGTACGCCTTGAAGAACTGCTTGATAGCGGGAACATCCCTCGCCTCCGCCGGCGTGTGGTCGGCCAGGAACTTGGCGAACTCCTCGTCCAGGAGCTGATCCCGCGATTTGAAGCCCGGAATGAAGCCGAAGCTCTTCTCCAGCAGTTCGCGCAGCGAGATGCGGCGGTCCGCGCCTACGGCCTTGCGCAGCCTCGGCAGGGTGAAGAACTCGCTCGGCCTGTCCAGCACCTCGCGCTGCACGATATCGACCGCGCGCTCCCAGTCGCCCGCCTCCACGGCAGCGGCCACGGTGGCGTTCTCGCGCACCGTCTCCTCGAACTTCTCGAAGAACATGCGGTCAATGCGCATGCCCTCGTAGCCGATCTTCTCTTCCTTGATGGTTGAGATGAGGTCGGTTCCGCCATGCTCGTACGTGCCGATATGCACGCCTGGGGGTGGATCGACGGGGTTCGGCTTTGGCGGCGCCGTGACGGCAGGGAGCTTCAGCACTTCGTCGTAGTCGAACTCCTCCTCGAAGAATTCGCAGTTCGCGAAGAAGTCGAAGAGCTTGAAGGTGGCCTTCTCCGGCTCGGCAACGCTGTCGCGCAGGCTCTCATCGAGCAGGTCGTGCAGGAAGTTGTGCCGGCGCGTGCCCCGGCCCTTGATCTGGATGAACTCGGTCGGCGAGAAGACCGGGCGGAAGAGGCCGAGGTTGAGGATATCCGGGCAGTCGTAGCCGGTGGTCATCATCCCGACCGTCACGCAGACTCGCGCCTTGCTGGTGCGGTACTCCGGCAGGAAGTTCCCCGAACCAAGCAGGTTGTTGTTCCGGAAGTTGATCGTGAACTGCTGGGCGTCAGCCACCTGCGAGGTGACCTGCACCGCGAAGTCCGACTGGTATTTGCCGGGGAACATGCGGTCCGCCATCCCGTTCAGGATCTGGGTCAGCTTGGCGGCGTGGTTCTGGCTGACCGCGAACACGATTGACTTGCCAATCTCGCCGCTGACTGGGTCGCGCAGCGCGTGCTCCAGGAACGTCTTGCAGAGCAGCGCATTCGTGGCGTCTGAAAAGAAGCTCTTCTCGAACTCCCGGTGTCCGAAGACGCCCTGCTGCTCCTCCTCCTCCTCCCCCTCGTCCTTGAAGGAGACCACGAAGCCTTCGTCGGAGAGCAGCTTGGCGGTGACATCCGTGCGGGCATCAACCACGGTCGGGTTGATCAGGTAGCCATCGCGCACGCCGTCCAGCAGCGAGTAGCGGAAGGTGGGCTGGCTCTGTTCGCAGCCAAAGGTGCGGTAGGTGTCCAGCAGCAGGCGGCGTTCCTGCTCACGGGGATCACGGGTGGTGGGGTTGGCGGCGTTGTACTGCTTCAGGTAGTCGCGCGGCGTCGCGGTCAGCCCCAGCTTGTAGCCCACGAAGTAGTCGAACACCGCCCGCGCGTTGCCACCGATGGAGCGGTGCGCCTCGTCGGAGATCACCAGGTCGAAGTCGGTCGGGGAGAAGAGGCGCTGGTACTTGTTATCGAAGAGGAGCGACTGCACCGTGGTGACGACGATCTCCGCCTTGCGCCAGTCGTCGCGCGTCGCCTTGTAGACCACCGTCGTGAAGTCGTTTGACAGGTAGGTGACGAAGTCCTTGCGCGCCTGCTCCTCCAGTTCCAGCCGGTCCACCAGGAAGAGGACGCGCTGCGCGTTGCCGGTCCGCAGGAACAGCTTGATAACAGCGGCGGCCGTGAGCGTCTTGCCGGTGCCGGTCGCCATCTCGAACAGGAAGCGGTCCTTCCCTTCGGCGACTGCCTCCTGCAACGCCTGCACAGCCTTGAGCTGGTAGTGGCGCAGGAAGCGGAGCTTGTTCGCCTGCTCGAAGCCGGGCCGTTCCGCCTCATTCAGCCACGCGGCCTCGGCCCGGTAGGTTGGGCGCTGCGTGAGCACGATGTAGTCGGTTGCGACGGCCTCTTCAACCAGGCGGCGCGGGTTGGGTC
>JALYWD010000023.1 GCA_030852885.1 Chloroflexota bacterium
TGCACCGGTACGCCGGCCCGTGCCACGTGCTCCTTGACGGGCGACTGGTAGGCTGCGACGCGCCACGGGTCCGGGAGACCTCGGGGTGACAGGATGAACCAGGCTCGTATCACTTCGTCGTGGCGGGCCGTCACCGCGAACTCGACACCCACAGTCTTGCCTGCGAGCGTTACCTCCGCGCTGTCGAGGGTGAACGGCGGGAGGCCGGGATTATTGACCGGGAAAGCAAAATCCTCGATGCACGCTGCCCAGCGATGAGGATCACCGCCACCGCGTTCCACGACATCTTCCGAGCGTTCGACTACGTCCAGGTCGATTTGACAGGAGAAATTCGTGTCTCCGCTGAGATGCGCCCGGACGACGTAGTGGCCGGGATTCTCCGGCGCCCATACGCCAGTTCGGTCAGGGCCGGGAAGTTGGCGGAGATCGGCAAATGGCCGCGAGGTGAGGCATTCACGGACGCTACAGAGCAGGGCCGCGTCGTCCATGACCGCTGGCATGGGCAGGATGTCCTTGCTGGTGTGAAGCAGCTTGCCCGTGTCGTCGTACCAGTCAAGCCGGAGTTGCGCGGGCATGGTCAGCGCCAGCGTCGTCGGGGTCACGAAAGCTTCGACGCCGATCCATGGCGACCAGGAGTCTCCCGGCAGAAGCAGGGTGGGAGCAAAGAGTGACACTCGAGGGGGCGGCGGTGGAGGCAGTGCCGGTGTCAGGACATAGATCTGCTGGTTACCGTGGGGCCCTGCTGGGGCCAGGTCGCCAAGCTCGATCAACGCATCGAGTTGGTCGTCAACGGCTGGCCAATCATTGTCCGCGTACTGGTCCAGGTTGAACACGACGTAGCGAACGCCCAGTTGTTGCAGGAGGCGCACTGTATCAGAGTTGAGGTGGCTCAGGCGGTCAGTTGTTGAGCCATCGCGGCGCGGCAGCTCGCCAACGAAGCGCTCGATGAAATCGCTGTACGCGCGAGGAATGAACCCTGAGTTGCCGTTGACCATCGGGCGCCAATGGATCGTTGAACGCAGCAGCGTTTCCCCGCTGTGCCGCCGCACACTCGCGCCGGCCGGATCAGCGAACACGCTCTCAGCGGGGAACTCCATGACCGGACCGGGCAGCTGAGACGCAAGCCACATCGCACCGCTCATGGCCTCCGCGCTGCGATCAACGCGCTCAAGTGGCACGTGACCCGTCCACAGATCCGCCAGCACGCAGATCGAGACGAGCCCTGACAGGGCCAGGCCAGCGAGTAACCGCTGCTCGCGACGAATGTGCTCGCGAGTGAACGTCCATGCCACCTGCAGGCCGAGCGCCGCCAGGAGCACGAGCATGAGGCCCACGAGACCGCCGAGCCGCGATGGCACACGCATGGCCCGGAAGAACATCACATGTTCGAAGAGCCAGGCATAGGGGAGATACGGATTGTTCCCGTGGTGCGGACCCCAGGTTGGGCCGAGCGAGAGCAAGCCGGCGACAGCGGCGACCACAAGCAGCGCGGTAGCAAGCCAGCGAGGACGGCCCCTGACGACCGCAACGGCTGCAAATACGAGGACTAGCAGGCCGGGGTAGAGCGCGTCCTCGGTCACGATCTCCGGGTGCTGGTGCCCGTCGGCATGCCTTGCCTGCCCCACTTCGGTCAACGACAGGTTCGGAGCGGCCCGGATTCCGAGCACATCCTGTAAGGCGTTGGGCGTGTCCCAGGGCGCCAACTGGAGATAGGACACCGGAAGCGCCTTGTACTGTTCCGCGTCCGTGAGCGTTCGTTCAAGGCGTTGCTGCTGATGCACCTGGAGGTAGGGAAGCAAGAACGGCAGCGCAATCACGAGTGCGACGAAAACCGCAATTGCCGAGGCACGCCAGAACAGGACATCCGGCCACCTGCGCCGCGAGGCCCAGACGCTCGTGCTGACAACCACCGAGACAAGCACAAGCTGCGGCGCAAAGTAAAAGCTGATGAGCGTGATGACTGCTGCAGCCAATCCGGCGACGAGAGCACGGCTGGCGACCGGGCGGTCAAGGAGCCTGAGTAGCGCCAGAATAAACCAGGGGAAGAGTGCCCCCTCGAGCCAGTTCAGGTGCCAGAGATGAATCATGCGGTACGGAAGGAAGGCGTAAGCCAGACCGGCGACCACGCCGATTGCCTGGTTGCCAGTTACGTACCGGACCAGCAGGAACGTTCCGTATCCGGCAAGAACAAAGCTAGCGAGCACCAGGATGCTGTTGGTCAGAATGGGATCTCCGGTCAGGGCACGGATGGGCAAGGCAGCGAGGGCGCCGGGGATGTTGGCGTCGGTGTAGGCCAGGGTCTGCGAAAAAGGAAAGAACATGTTCGCCGCGTAGAGCTGAGAGGGCTCGGTGGCAAGCGCATGCTGGATCCACTCCGAGAGCCAGATCTGGAGCAGGGGATCAAATCCGACGATTGTCGTGCTGGCGGCGTGCGCGGCGTATGGCCAGGTCATCAGGATCGTGGCAGAGGTAAAGACAAGCAGTGCAGCGACCGTGTAAGCCAGGCGTTGTCTGCTACTGAGTGAGTGTGCCCCAATGGGAGGAAATCTATGCGCGCTCCTCGTTTCTGGCCTCTTGCCCGGCACAGCGGCGAACGCAGAACGCCGAACGGGATCCAGCAGCAACTGCACCATCCAGACGGCGCTGGCTCCCAGCACTCCAGTTCGCGCAATCTGCAACGGGTCGTAGAGATTCTCGACTGCCATCCGGACGAGTGGGGCGTGTTGATACGCGGAAATGTTGTAGAGATTGAGGTAGTTCCCGATCTGGAAACCGATAGCGTCAATCGCCGTCGTCATGACCCACAGCCAGATTGGCGCCGAAACCAGCGCCAGGGCAAGGATTGCCCAAAGCATGAGGTGGGTCGTGAAGGTCTTGTTGAGCAGCAACCACCAGAGCAGGTAGGTTGCTCCCAGGGGCACGGTCAGCGGTCCTTTCTGCCGCAGCGCGAGCGTTGTCAGTGCGGCGCCAGCAGCGAGCGCCGCCAGCATGCTCCAGCGCGTGAGATCGGCAGTCGCGACATCGCGCCACAGGACCCAAACGCCCGAATCGGCCAGCCGGTCACGGTTCCAGCGAAAGAAGAAGCTCCAGCCGTCGCGGTTCGCTGTGGCCACTGGTACGTTGATGAGCGCGGTGACGAAGCCGAACAGCGCCGCATCCTGGATTGACTGGCGCCACCGGCGGTCGCGCAAGGATTCAACCGTCAGCGCGACAATAAAGACGAGCGGAAACAACTTGAGTGACGCGCCCAGTGCGAGCCCGATCACGCCTGCATTCCTGCGGCCACTCTGTAGAGAGATGAGCGACAGTGCCGTGACCGCGATGGCGACAAGGTCCCACTGGTGGCCGGTGTAGAAGAAGAGCGCCGGGGACGCTGCGAAGAGCCACTGGTTGGCTCCGGGCAGCCGGTCGAGTGCCCATGTCGTGAGGAATGCGCTCGCGGCGAGCATCAGATAGGCACCGGCAAAGTAGGCCGGCAAGCCCGGGAGCCAACTGAGGATCCACGAAAGCAAACCGGTGAGCGGCGGGTACTCCAGGGGGTAGTGGAGATAGGGCACTGACCTGGCGCTCAGGTTATCCCTGAGGTAGAGCCAGATGACGTCGGAGTAGCGAAATGCGGGGAACGCCCAGGCCCGATAGTGTTCCGCACTGAGCGAGTAGGCAGTGCCGGGGGAATAGTGCACGTATCCCGCGATCAGCCAGAGCAGCGTGAGCAGGTAGGGTCCGAAGCGCCGCCAGCGGGGAGCAAAGCTCCGTAGGAGCGGTCCGGCCCCACGGTGCGCGTCGCCGCTGTGGGTGTGATAGATCTTGCCGCGCAAGGCTCCTGTCAAAGAGGACATGGTCAGGCGAAGCCGGAGCTACCATGAGCCATCGGTGACGTGATCATCGCGAGGTGCGGCGCACGCTTCCGGTCAATTCGAGATTCGGTCCAGACGCCGTTGCAAGGAGATCCACGTCCGTTTCGACCATCTCTCGCACGAGGTCTGGGAAACTCATGGTGGGGCGCCAGCCAAGGAGTTTCTCGGCCCTGGAGGCGTCCCCAACCAGCGCGTCCACCTCGGCAGGGCGGATGAGCGTGGGATCAACCGTGACGTGCCGCTGCCAATCGAGACCTACCAGGGAAAACGCCGTCTCGCAGAACTCGCGCACCGTGTGCGATTCGCCGGTGGCGATTACCAGATCGAGCGGCTCTCGTGTCTGGAGCATCGCGTGCATGGCCCGTGTGAAGTCGGGCGCATAGCCCCAGTCACGGCGTGCGTCCAGGTTGCCGAGGGCGAGCGTTGCTTCCAGGCCGCGGGCGATTCGCGCCGCCGCACGGGAGATCTTGCGCGTGACGAACTCGGCGCCACGACGCGGGCTCTCGTGATTGAACATGATCCCAGACGCCACGAACAGCCCGTAGCTCTCTCGATAATTGGCCGCGATCCAGTGCGCGTAGAGCTTGGAGGTGCCATAGGGCGAACGCGGGTGGAACGGTGTTTCCTCATTCTGGGGAGAACTGGCGGCGAGGCCGAACATTTCCGACGACGAGGCCTGGAAGACACGGGCGGTGGGGCAGAGAAGCCGCACAGCTTCGAGGAGACGCGCCAGCCCGAGCCCGGTGACTTCCGCGGTCAGCAGGGGTTGCTGCCACGATGCGGGAACAAACGTCTGCGCGGCGAGGTTGTAAATCTCGTCCGGCTGCACCTGATCGACAATGGCGAAGAGCGAACCCTGATCGAGGAGGTCTGCGCTGACCAGTTCCAGGTCGCGAACATCCCCAGGCAGCCGGTCACGGGCATTGGCGGTGGTGCGACGGGTGACCCCAACGACGCGATACCCCTGCGCTTGCAGCAACTGCGCCAGGTAGCCGCCGTCCTGCCCGGTGACGCCGGTAATCAGGGCCGTGCGTTGCGCCACCCGTTCGTTCTCCTCTCGGCTGCGCCCTGCTGGTAACGCGAGATCAGGCATGGCAGCGAGTGTTCAATGGCAAGTACGTCGTCGTGGCGCCTACGCCAGGCGAGCGTACGTTCCCGGAATGGCGTTCCCGCTGCGTGTATGGACAGGATAGCTGAGGCCAGTGGCTCCGGGTCGAGGGATTGAATGAGCACACCATTCTCGCAGGGCGCAACATGTTCAGAGGCTGCACTGTCCGGGTGATCCAGGATCAGGGAAGGCGTGCCATGACCCATCGCCTCCACGGCAACCAGGCCGTACCCTTCGCGACGAGAGAGGAGCGCCAGGCAGAGCGCCTGCTGCATTAGGCCCGCAAGTTCATCGTCGCTCAGGCCAGGTCGGACGCGAACTGACTTGCCCAATCCCAGGCGCGCGATCTCAGCCCGCAGTTCCGTTTCAAGCGGGCCCGATCCCACAATGACGGCCCCGAGGGACGGCAGCGTTTGCTTTGCGATGAGCAGCGCTGGGAGAATTGACGCGGTCTGCTTCTCAGGGATCAGGCGGTTTGCCAACAAGACGTACGGTTGCGCCGGACAGGCATGCGGAGGGATCTGGCGCGCTGGGAGGACCCCTGAGAGTTGGAGCGCGTCATCGCGGCGACGCGTGGCAGTCAGCCGGGCTCGATGGAGCCGGGAGTACACCACCGGGACATGTGTTGCCCGGGCGAGGCGTTGCTCCAATCGGGCCGCAACCTCACCGCCCGCAGGTCCGAGGTAGGAGCGCCAGCCCGCGGTTTCCCAGACCTCCCACCAGTCAAGAACCGGCAGGTAGCCACGTCGTTTGGCAATCGCCACCACGGCGTGGGCAGCGGCCGGAGAGGTCGCGGTGGAGTGCACGACATCAAACGATGACCCATGTTGTGCGAGGTACTTCGCGACAGCAGCGCCAAACGTGACGACTGGCCGGATCTGCCTTCGCGCACCAGCGTAGATGCCGGTCGCCTGCGACACCGGGATGATTTCGACCGCGGGAATGTGAGGCGGCGCCCCGCCAGCCCAATGATCGGTTGTCAGGTAGGTCACCTTGTGGCCCACCGCAGCCAGTGACTCCGCCAGAGTGCGGAACCAGCGTTCAACTCCGCCATACGACGCAGGGAATACCCGATCGTAGACGATTGCGATCCGCAGTGGGTGACTCAAGCGCGCAGAATGAAGCCCGGGATGCCGGTCACTGGGTCCCGGTCGAGTTCGATGTTCGGACCAAGGCGAGAGAGTGAAGCAGCAACGGCGCCCGAAACGGCAACACAGGCTTCGTTGACAGCGACAGCCCACTCGTGAGTCAGGCGTTCGGCAGCGACTTCCGCGGCGAACTCGTCGCGGTCCAGTTCAGTCGCCGTGCCGTCGGGTTCAATCCAGAGGTCCAACTCAAGATCGAGGTCCCGATAGTAGTTCTCCCGGAGTTCTGAAAGCGGGCGCGAAAAGTTGACGTAATACCCAACCGTTCGGTCGTCTGTCGTGGTGAACCGGAGAAGAGAGAACCAGCGGTCCGGAAAAAACCATTGCTCCGCGCCGGTTCGGTACATGCGCTCGACGCCGTCAGGGGTGCGCACTTCGACTTCCCGCGCCCGGTAGAAATCAAAGCGGTGATGCAGCAGGCTCCTGGGACCGCCTGGCGTGGCGACTTCCATCCACCCTCCGGTGACCTGGTACTCCCAGCACGCGCC
>JALYWD010000031.1 GCA_030852885.1 Chloroflexota bacterium
CCGGAAGAGCCGGTGCTCTTCATGAAGCCGCAGACGTCGCTGCTCGGCCACGGCCAGCCCATCAAGATCGCGAACCTCGATCACCGAACCGATCACGAAGCAGAACTGGCGATGATCATCGGCAAGACGGCTCGCCATGTCAGCGAGGCAGATGCCCTCTCCTACGTCGCTGGGTACACCGTCGCGAACGATGTCTCAGACCGTGACCTGCAAAAGAAGGACGGGCAGTTCATCCGTGCCAAGGGTTTTGATACCTATTGCCCGGTCGGGCCATGGGTCGAGACCGACATCGACATTTCTGACCTCCCGGTCCGTTCCCGCGTCAACGGGGAAACACGGCAGGATCAAACCACCGCCAGCATGCTCTGGAATCCGGCCTTCCTCATCTCCTACATCAGCGGCGTGATGACCTTGAAGCCGGGAGATCTCATCCTCACCGGCACGCCCGAGGGCGTCGGCCCGCTCAAGCCGGGAGACACCATCGAGGTGGAAGTCACCGGCATCGGTGTCCTGAGCAACCCGGTCGAGGCGGCGTAGGACGGAGGGGGAGACGCTCCTGCGGGAGTTTAGGGGGAGACGGCCTGCGGGCCTCAGGGGGAGTCGGGCTAAAGCCCTCAGGGGGTGAAGGAGAACGACGAGTGACTTTTCCCCTCGTTTACCTTCACCCCCCTGAGCGCCGCAGCGCGACTCCCCCTCGTTTCTAAAATTCGCGCCAGGCCACGCCGGTCCCGGCTTCCAGGAGCCTGGCCAGCGCCTCGGGGTCGTGGACCGGCGGCAGGCAGGCCATGTGCTCGCAGAGATACGCCGTTGCCTGGCCGCCACGCGCGGGCCGATCCTGGAGGAATGGCTGGCTGGCCACCAGTTCGGGAGCGCCCTCGTCTACGTATCCGACAATCAGGTTTGGGGAGTAGACCCCGTAACTGGCATCCAGCAACGCCTGCACGCCCTCGCTCTCGCGGTCACCCGCGAGCGCCAATTCCTGCACCGGGCCCAGGTAGAAGCTCAGGGCACTCAGGTAGCGCCCGGCCGCCAGCGGGTGCTCGCGCATGGTGCTGGCCAGCGCTTGCAGGAGAGCGGACGCGCGGGCAGTCCACGCATCGTTTCCGCTCATCGCCCCAAGCCGCAGCAGGACATCTGCCGCCACGGCGTTGCCAGAGGGCGTTGCGCCGTCGTGGAGGTCACGCGAGCGCGTGATTGGCGTCGCGTGGTCTGCGGCGGCATCGAAGAAACCGGCGTTCTCCTCGCTGGCGAAGCGCGCGGTCATTCCCTCGGTCAGGCGCAGCGCCTCCTCCAGCCAGCGGGACTCCAGCGTGGCCCGGTAGAGCGCCAACAAGCCGTCAATGAAGAGTGCGTAGTCTTCCAGGAAGCCCGTGATGCGCGCATCGCCATCCTTCCAGCTCCGCAGCAGCACGCCGTCACGCTGTAGGTGCTCCAGCACAAACGAGGCGTTCTTCCTCGCGATCACGAGGAAGTCGGGGCGCTGCAGGATGCGCCCACCATCGGCGAACGCGCGGAGCATCATCCCGTTCCAGGCGGTGATCACCTTCTCATCGCGCCCGGGCCGTGTGCGCGTCTCGCGCGTGGCAAGCAGGATCGGCACGCTGCGCTCGATCGCCGCTGAGAGTTCGTCGGTCATCACCCCCGCTTCTGTCGCGACCGTCTCCAGTGAACGCGGGGTTGAGAGGACCGTCGTGCCCTCGAAGTTGCCAGCCGGCGTGACGGCAAACCACGCCTTGAGCAGCGCCGCGTCCTCCGGCGGCAGAGCAGCGTCGATCTCGTCCGGGTTCCAGACGTAGAAGCGGCCTTCGTGCCCCTCGGTGTCAGCGTCGAGCGTCGAGAAGAATCCCCCGTGCTCGCCGGTCATCTCGCGCGCCACGAAATCGAGAGTCTCCTCGGCGACCTTGCGGTAGCGGGGATCGTGATACGCCTGGAACCCGGCCAGGTACGCGCTGGCGAGTTGGGCGTTGTCGTAGAGCATCTTCTCGAAGTGCGGCACCAACCAGACAGCGTCCACCGCGTAGCGGGCAAAGCCGCCGCCCAGGTGGTCGTAGATGCCGCCCGCGGCCATGCGGTCGAGCGTGCGGCGGGCCATGACCTCGGCGCGGGTGTCGTTGGCGCGCTTCGCCTGCCGCAACAAGTACTCGATGATGGCTGGCTGCGGGAACTTCGGCGCGGACCCGAACCCGCCGTTGCGCGCATCGAAGGAGCGGGCGAGCGCCTCGGAGGCTTCATCAGCGATCGCGCCCTGGAGGTCGCCAGGCTGCGGCAACTCCTGCGCGGACCGGCGCAGCATCTCGCGGATTTGCTCCGCATTCTCGTCCACTTCCTCGCGCCGCTCGCGGTACGCCTCAGCGACTGCCTCCAGCACCTTCGGGAAACCGGGCATGCCCTGCTTGTCCTCCGGAGGAAAATAGGTGCCGCCGTAGAAGGGCGTGCCGTCCGGGGTCAGGAAGACGTTCATCGGCCAGCCGCCTTGCCCGGTCAGGGCCTGCACGGCGGTCATGTAGATTGCATCCAGGTCGGGCCGCTCCTCGCGGTCAACCTTGATGTTGATGAACAGGTCGTTCATCTTCGCCGCAATCTCGGGGTTCTCGAACGACTCATGCTCCATGACGTGGCACCAGTGGCACGCGGAGTAGCCGATGCTGACCAGGATTGGCTTGTCCTCTTCGCGGGCGCGTGCCAGGGCTTCCTCACCCCAGGGATACCAGTCGACCGGGTTCTCGGCGTGCTGCAGAAGGTACGGGCTCGTTTCCGACGCCAGCCGATTTGTCACAATCTCTCGCTTTCCGCTGTGTGTGACGCCGCCGGCAGCTTCTGCCTCGGAACGACGCCACTACTACAATGGTGGCACAGGAACGTACGCCAAACGTGGGCCAGCCCACGCCATTCAGGAGCCTCGATGACAACAGAGCAAGCGAACCCGCTGGCTGGGACCCGGCTGGCGTTCATCGGCGCGGGCGTCATGGCGGAGTCCATGATCGCCGGCATCCTCAAGCAGGGGCAGGCCGCGCCCGATCAGATTGTGGCCAGCCATCCCCGCCCGGAGCGGTTGGCCAAGCTGGAGCAGCGCTTCGGGATCGACACCGCGGACGACAACCGGGCAGCCGCCAATGGTGCGGACCTCGTGTTCCTGACCATCAAGCCGCAGGTACTGCAAACCGTCATGCCGCAACTGGCGGGTCATCTGCAGCCGGAGCAGGTCGTCATCTCCGTCCTCGCTGGCGCGCCGGTCGATGTTCTTACCCGAGGGCTCCAGCACCAGGCTGTCGCGCGGGTGATGCCCAACACACCCGCCCAGGTCGGCGAGGGCATGAGTGTCTGGTGTACGACACCCGGCGTCTCACCGGAGCAGCAGGCCCGGGTGCAGGCGACGCTCGGCGCGCTCGGCCGGGAGCTGTGGGTGGAGGAAGAGAAGTACGTCGATATGGCGACGGCCCTCTCCGGCACCGGCCCCACCTACGTCTTCCTGATGATGGAGGCGCTTATTGATGCCGGGGTCCACATGGGCTTTCCGCGCCGCATCGCCGAGGAGATCGTCTTGCAGACCGTTTCCGGCTCGGTGGCGTTCGCCCGTGATTCCGGCAAACACATGGCCGAGTTGCGCAACATGGTCACCTCCCCCGGCGGCACCTCCGCCGAGGCGATCTACCAGATGGAGAAGGGCGGCCTGCGCACGGTGCTCTCCCGGGCCGTCTACGCCGCCTACCAGCGCACGCAGACGCTGGCGGCAAAGGAACGGGCGGCGAGCCTGGGGGAGTAAGCGCTAGCTCGGAAACGCCAGGCTCGTCGTCATCCCATCGTGACCGATGACGGCCTCCGGGAAGACCGCCCGCGCATTGCCCGTGAACGCCAGCGGGTTGTCGACGCCGGGGCTGAAGTGCGTGATCCAGAGCTGTTGAACGCCCGCATCCCGCGCCAGGGTGGCGGCCTCGCGGAACGTCATGTGCTGGTTGCGCACGGCGTTTGCGGCCTGCGCGTCATCGCCGTACGTGCCCTCGCAGACCAGCAGCGTGACACCAGAGATGAGTTCAGCGATCCCGGTCGTGGGACGGGTGTCGGTGACATAGGCCAAGGAGATTCCGTGCCGGGGCGGCCCCATGACCTCATCCGGCCCGACAGTGCGTCCATCCAGCGTGACTGGCTGCCCATCCTGCAACCGCCGCCACAGGCTCGTCGGGATGTCGAGCGCGCGCGCCCGGTCCGCCAGGAAGCGAGGTTGGCGGGCCAGATCGAGCCGGTACGCCAGCACCGGCAGCGCATGCTCCCCGGCCACGCACGAACCGCGCATGCTCTCCGGCAGCGGGAACGTCTCGCCGCTCGCCAGCTCACGCACCTCGACCGGGTACGGCAACTGCGGAGCGATCACCCGCAGGCCCTGCACGACGTCCGCCAGGCCCACGGGACCGTAAATGGTGATCGGCTCCGTGCGTCCCGTATTGGCCACCGTGTGCAGGAGTCCCGGCAGCCCCGCGATATGGTCCGAATGCGTGTGCGAGATGCAGATGGCCGAGAGCCGGCGGAAGCTCCACCCGGTGGCGCGCCAGGCGATCTGCGTGCCCTCTCCGCAGTCGAAGAGGATCACGTCGCCACCAACCCGCACGAGAAGACTGGAGAGCCAGCGGCGTGGCAACGGCATCATGCCGCCCGTTCCCAGCAGCGCTATGTCTATCATCTGCTCACGAAGCCCCGTTCACCTGAGGACGTCCTGATGTCCGGCACCGCACCTGTGACGCTTTCACTGACCTTGCCGCTGCCGCCCGGCGTGAACAACCAGTATGTGACAGTCGGCCGCAAACGCGCCCTCAGCGCCACTGCCCGGCAGTTCCACAGTAATGCCAAAAAGGCGATCGAGGCTCTGCGTTCGAGCGGCGCCATTCACCCGGCCCACGAACGCGCGCTGGGTAACGCGTTGCTCGGGGTTTACCTCACCTTCTACTTCGAGACGCCGATGAAGCGCGACCTCGATGGCGGCTTGAAGATCACGCTCGATGTGCTTGCCGCATCACTCGGCTTCGATGACCGGGCAGTTGTGGATCTGCACCTCACCAAACGTATCGATCCGCTGCGCCCACGCGTTGAAATCGATATCGAGACCATTTCCGAGTGGGAATTCGACCGCACCTATCACTATCTTGGTGACGCGGACCCGCCTCAGTAGTGCCAGGAGCCCAGCAAACGCATGACCACCGCCAATTCGCCCGAGACCACATCCAGGCGCAGTGCTGCGCACGCTGGCCCGACCCCGGACGCCGACTTCGACACCGTCGTCGTGCTCGACTTTGGCAGCCAGTACAGCCAGCTCATTGTGCGCCGCTTGCGCGAGTTGGGTGTGTACAGCGTGCTCATGCCCTGGGATGCACCACAGGAGCAGATCGACGCCCTGAACCCGCGCGGCATTGTGCTTTCCGGGGGTCCAGCCAGCGTCTATGAGCCCGGTGCGCCCTTCCTGCCGGACTGGGTGGTCAGCCAGGACAGACCGGTTCTCGGCATCTGCTACGGCATGCAACTCCTGGCCAACAAGCTCGGCGGGGAGGTCACGCCCGCCGCGCGCCGCGAGTACGGGCCCGCCTCCATCACCGTCAGCGAGCCAGCACAGCTCTTCGCCTCCCTGCCGCCAGAGCTCGACGTCTGGATGAGCCACGGTGACCACGTCTCGCAGGTGCCGCCGGGCTTCACCACCATCGCCAGTTCGCCGAACGCACCCATCGC
>JALYWD010000035.1 GCA_030852885.1 Chloroflexota bacterium
TCGCGGCCGGCGCGCCCACCGGTTGCGCCGCCGCGTGCGAGAGCAGGCTGAACGTCAGCGGGACGATGAGCCCCACCAGCGCGGCCACCCGGAGCGCCGTGTGGGAACGACGCTCCGGTCCCCAGAGTCCAATGACGACCGCCGCCGAGACAACGAGCAGGGCCAGGAGTCGCCATGTCCAGACCTCCCCGTAGCGGGTGCCAGTGAGGGTGGCCCAGGCCGCCTGCGGCTGCGCCAGGTCCGGCGCGACGGCCGCGGATTGCGCGAGGAGCGCGAGGACGCTGCCCAGCAGCGCCAGCGCAATGGCGACCACGGCGTACGTGCGCAGTCGCTGCGTTAGCCCATCAGCCAGGTCGGGAGCCTCGCGCACCGCCGGCACGAGGACGCCGAGCGTGAGGGGCGCGATGGCCAGCAGCAGCGCCAACCCGATCAGCGCCAGCCCGCGCGACAACTCGCGCGGGGCATCCGGCGCGGCGCTCAGTTCCGGGGCGGCCGCGCCCGGCGCCCCACCGGCCCCGATGGCAAACCCGAAGTACCCCTGCAGGGTGTGGCCGTCCGCCGCCGAAAGATTGCGCCAGGCCACGGTGTAGCCGCCGTCCGGCAGGTCCGGCGGCAGCGTCAGGATCAGGAGGTGGTCATTGTCCGGCGCAACCTGCGAGGTCCCGCCGGGTAGCGGCTGCCCGGCGGCATCGAGCAGATCGGCGCGGGTGAAGCGGGGCTCCAGCGGCTCGGTGAACCAGATGCGCACCTCCGACGGCG
Organism: Chloroflexota bacterium; assembly: GCA_030852885.1. GTDB lineage: Bacteria > Chloroflexota > Chloroflexia > Thermomicrobiales > UBA6265 > JACCXM01. The sequence continues at coordinate 760 of JALYWD010000035.1, forward strand.
CATCGGGCAGCACCGCGCCGGATGCAGGCTCGCTGCGGTCCAGGGCGGCGTGCGCGGCGGTTCCCACCGCACTCGCCAGCAACAGCCACAGGAGCGTGCCGCAGAGCACGCCCAGGCGGAGAACACGAATCATGATGGTGCCTATCTGCCAGCGGTCCGTGGGGCGACGGGCAGGGAGCCTGGTGACTCCCTGCCCTGGCAACTCCCGGTCAGGCCACGGCGTTCAGCGTGGAACTACTGTGCCGGGAAGCGCAGCGGCTCCGGATTCTCGATCGGTCCGAACGTCTCCGGGCCAGAGGTGAACGTCTCGTCAACATCGGTGCCGTTGATCGTGCCGTAGATGCGGAAGGAGTAGTCACCTTCCCACTCGGTCGGGAAGAAGACGCTGTAGTAGCCCGAGGGATCATCCCACATGCCCGTCAGCGGCAATTCCATGGTCTGATCTTCGTAGATCACTTCGGCCTTGAGCGTCTCCTCCAGGCCATCGACTGGCGTACCCTCAGCCTCTTCATCACCTGCGGCCGGGGTGGCGGCATCGGTGTTCTCGGTCACCCAGAACTCCAGGCCGCTCTTGTCACCGGCGAAGACCGGCTCATTCATGAAGCCGACCACCATGTGGTACTGGCCATCCAGCACATCGCGGGATTCGTGCGCCAGCACCCCGGCCGGGGCGGCCAGGAACAGCGCGCCGCTCAGGAGCACTCCGGACAGACCCAGGATCGAAGCCATACGTCGCATGGTGGACACCCTCTCAGCGCCGTGCGCTGCGTGCGGCACGGCGTCTTGTCGTTGCGGAATTGGGGAAATGGAGCAATCAGATGCCGCGGAGGCGCGGTGGCGGGAGTTCCGGCAGAACACGGTGGCTATTCCACACCTCGCGGCGCGGCCAGACGCGCTCCTGCCTGGAGGCGATGAAGAACAGGACGAGCGCCACCAGGGTCACGGCCAGGCCACCGGCAGCCATCTGGATGGACTCAAAGGTGGGCAGGTCGGGCGACGCTTTTCCCGCGCGCAGAACATGCTCAGCCTGGTCGGCGTGCGCGTTGGCCGCGCCGGCGCTCGCCAGCAGATGGTGATCGATCGCGCCGTCACCGGCATCCAGCAACAGATGCACCAACGCGTGAGGATGGACGTATCCCGTACCCGCTCGCATCTGGATCGGGAGCAGGAACAGGCCGAGCAGGGCCAGCAGGCGCAGCGCACTGGCGGGGTGGAAGTGCGGGAGGGCGCGTGGCAGGTGCAGGTACTGCTGCTGGGTCATAGTGGCTCATGGCCTGCGCGGTTCACCCCCGCACTGTACCACCCGGCGCCGATCAGGACGCCCCGGCAGGGGGGGCGCTCACCATCTCCCGGGCGTACGGGCTACGGTTGCCACGGCGATTGATACGGCTGGACGTGGCGAACAGGGCAATGCCGGGTACCAGGGCATTCCCGGGGAGAGCAACAGTGAGCCAGGACAACGAGCGGCATACGGCCCTGCGCGAGTCTGTCCGCACGGTGCTGGCGGACTTTCCGGCCAGCTACTGGCGGGACCTGGACCAGGCGCGCGCCTACCCCGAGGCCTTCGTACAGGCCATGACCCGGGCAGGGTACATGGGCGCGCTCATCCCGCGCGAGTACGGCGGGCTGGGCCTCTCGCTAACCGAGACCTCCGTCATCCTGGAAGAGGTCAACCGATCCGGTGGCAACGCCGGGCCTGCTCACGCCCAGATGTACATCATGGGCACCCTGCTCCGCCACGGCTCCGAAGCGCAGAAGCGCGAGTATCTGCCGCGCATCGCCAGCGGCGAACTCCGCCTGCAGGCGTTCGGCGTGACCGAGCCGGAGGCTGGCACCGACACCACCGCCATCACTACCAGCGCCGTGCGCGATGGCGGCGACTACGTGATCAACGGGCGCAAGATCTTCATTTCGCGCGTGCCGCACTCGGACCTGCTGCTGCTCCTGGCCCGCACCACGCCGGCCGAGCAGGTGGAGAAGCGCACGCAGGGCCTCTCCGTCTTCCTGATCGACCTCCACCACGCCCGCGAGAACGGCCTCAGCTTCAGGCCGATCACCACCTGGCTCAACAACACCACCGGGGAGCTGACCTTCGACAACCTGCGCGTTCCGGCCTCCGCGCTGGTCGGAGAGGAGGGGCGCGGCTTTCGCTACATCCTGGACGGCATGAACGCCGAACGCATCCTCATCGCCGCCGAGTGCGTGGGCGATGGCCGCTGGTTCATCGAACAGGCGGTGGCGCGGGCGAACGAGCGCGTGGTCTTCGGGCGTCCCATCGGCCAGAACCAGGGGGTGCAGTTCCCCCTCGCCCAGGCACACATGGCCCTTGCCGCCGCCGATCTGATGCGCTACCGCGCCGCCGAGCTTTTCGACGCCGGACAGCCCTGCGGCCCCGAAGCAAACATGGCCAAGCAACTCGCCGCCGAAGCATCGTGGCAGGCGGGCAACGTGGCCCTGCAGACGTTTGGCGGCTACGGCTTCGCGGTCGACTACGACATCGAGCGCAAGCTGCGCGAAACACGCCTCTACCAGGTCGCGCCGATCTCCACGAACCTTGTGCTCTCCTACATCGCGGAACACGTGCTGGGCTTGCCGCGGTCGTTTTGACGGCCCCGGCTACCCCTGCTTGCTGTCCCGCCAGTCAATGAGCTTCTGCAGCGGAGCGAGATCGTAGTCCGGGCCGCCGGCCTCCGTGATGAAGTGCGTGATGCCAGCCGCGTAGTACTCGTCCAGCTTGTCGAGTTGCGGGCCAAAGATCTGCGCCGAGCGCTCGATCTCCTCCGGGTTGCGGCCCACCTTCGCGCACCAGTCATTGAGCACCTGGTTCTTGTGGGCCAGCACGTCCGGCTCGCCCTGGCCGTTCCAGATGTTCGCGTGCTGGGCCACAATGCGCAGCGTCACCTTCTCGCCGCCGCCGCCAATCATGACCGGGAAGGGCTGCCGGATGGGCGGTGGGTTCAGCGTCTTGAAGCGCTCCATGATGATCGGCATGTCGCGGTCCAGATCGCGCAGGCGCGAGGCCGCCGTGCCGAGCTCGTAGCCGTACTCGGTGTAATCGCGCTCGTTCCAGCCGGAGCCAACCGCGAAAATGAAGCGGCCGTTGGAGATATGATCCAGCGTCCGCGCCATGTCGGCCAGCAGATTCGGGTTGCGGTAGTTGTTCCCGGCCACCAGGCAGCCGATATCCACCTGCTCCGTCACCTCGGCCATGGCGCCCAGCGCCGTGAAGTTATCGAGGTGCGTCCCGTCCAGATCGCCTGAGAGCGGGAAGAAGTGATCCCAGTTCCAGAGCGTATCCGCGCCACTCGCGTCCACCCGCTGCCAGGCGTCGCGAATCTGCGGGTAGGTGGCGTGCTGCTGCTGAATCTGGATCCCCACGCGAATCGGGTGCATTGCCTCTCCCTCGTTGCTGACGTGCTTTCCGGATCATAGCGGCGGCGCACGTTACTCGCTGGCACGCCGGAGCGCAGCGAGGGATTTTCCTTCGGTGACGTATACTCCGCCCGGCTTATCGGGTACCCGGGGAGCGCTCAGGCTGGTGCAATCTCGCTCATCAATGCGGTCACCTCGGGTCTGGATTGGCATCCCGATCAGCCTGCTCTTCCTCTATTTCGCCTTCCGGGGCCAGGATCCCGGTGAAATCCGGGACGCCTTCGCGCGTGTTGACTGGCGCTATCTGCCCGTCGCCCTCGCCGTGCTCTACGCCGGCATCACCATTCGCGCCTACCGCTGGCACGTCCTCATGCGCCCGGTCGCGCCCATCTCCACGCGCGAGATCTTCCCGATCCTGATCGTCGGCTACGCCGCCAACAACATCCTGCCCCTGCGCACCGGTGAACTGGTGCGTGCCTGGGCGCTGGAGCAGCGCTACGGGGTGCGCAAGACGGCCACCCTGGCCACCATCGCCGTGGAGCGCCTCTTCGATGGCCTGACCATGCTCCTCTTCATTGGTGGGGCCGCGATGGTCATCGGGCTCACCGCCGAGCTCCAGCACGTCGCCCTGATTGCCGCGGCGGTCTTTGCCGTCGCCATTGGGGGCATGGTGGCGTTGCTGGTCAGTGGCAGCCTGCGGGATCGCCTCCTGCACCTGCTGCTCAAGCCCATGCCAGATGCCCTGGCCGCCCGGGTCGAGCAGATGGCGGAAGCGTTCCTCGGCGGGCTGGGCGTGCTCTCCCGGCGCGGCGACCTGGCGATCGTGGCCCTGACCTCGCTCCTGGCCTGGAGCTGCGAGGCCGCCATGTACTGGACCGTAGCGCAGGCCTTCGGCGTGCCGCTCAGCACGTCGATGTCGATCACCGGCGCATACCTCACCACGGCCATCGGCAACCTGGCGACCCTGGTTCCATCCGGCCCCGGGTATGTCGGCACCTTCGAGGCGGGCGTGCTGCTGGCCGTGAACGGCGCGCTCGGCGTCCCGCGTGTCCTGGCACTGTCCTACGCTGTGCTCCTGCACGTCATTCTCTGGCTGCCGGTCACCGTCTGGGGAGCTATCGAGTGGTGGCGCATCAGCCTGCTGGGCAAGCAGCACATCAGCATGAGTGAGGCCATTGACGAGGAACTGGATCCCGCCGACACGTTGCCGAGCGCGCGCCCGTTCCCTGCACAGCGGGTTGAGGACCCGGGAGGACGCGCGTGACGATCATTGAAGCGATTGTGCTGGGCATCGTGCAGGGGCTGACAGAGTTCCTGCCCGTTTCGTCGTCCGCGCACCTCATCATTGTGCCCTGGCTGCTGGGCTGGGAGTCGCCCGGGCTCGCGTTCGATGCTGCCCTGCACCTCGGCACCCTGGGCGCGGTCCTCATCTACTTCTGGCGCGATATCCTGGCCATGCTCGTCACCTTGCCGCGCGCCCTGCGTCACCCCGGAGACGTGCTGAAATCGCGCGATCCGCGAGACACCATGCCGCGCCTCTCGCTGCTCATCGCCATTGGCACCATCCCCGGCCTGTTCGTCGGCTACTTCGGGCAGAGCGTGATCGATCAGGCCTACCACCAGCCGGGTGGCCCGCCTGACCGCATCATCGTGGCGATCGCCATGGCGCTGGCTGGCCTGGCGCTCTTCATGCTGGTGGCTGAGCGGCTGGCGAGTCACACGCGTGTGCTGAGTGACATGCGCCTGCCGGATGGTCTGGCGATTGGGCTCTCGCAGGCGGCGGCATTGATCCCGGGCGTCTCACGTTCCGGCGCCACGATCACCACCGGGCTGTTCCGCGATCTCACCCGGGAAGATGCGGCGCGCTTCTCATTCCTGCTCGGCGTCCCCATTATTGCCGCAGCGGGCCTGAAAGGCGTCTACGACACCTTTAGCGCGGGCCTGCCGCAAGATCAGCTCGTGATCTTCATCGTCGGCATCCTGACCTCCGGGGTGGCCGGACTTTTCGCCATTTCGGCGCTGCTGCGCTACTTGCAGCGCTCCACGTTCCGCGTCTTCATCGTCTACCGCCTGGCGCTGGCCGTCGTGCTGGTGCTGCTCACCCTGGTGAAGTAGAGCGCCGCCTCAGCCCGCCTCGTTAACCCCGCACCAGGCCATCATGCTCAGCGCCAGCGCCTTTGTGCCCTCCACGAGGGCATCAATTTCGATGCGCTCGTCACTGGTGTGCGAGCCCAGCCCGAGCCCTGGCCCGAAGATGACTGCGGGAATACCCGCCTCCGCGAACCAGGCGAGGTCCGAGACCGCGACAAAGCTGTCCGTGCGGGCCTCATGCCCAAGTGCGGCCAGGCTAGCGGCGATAGCCTGCACCCCCGGGTGATCCGCTGGCGTGGACCGAGCGGTAGCGCTCTGCCGAGCGCCCGCTGACCTCGTGGTCAGGGACCGGGTTTGTCCTCATCTCGGGTATGGCTCACTTCTCTTGCCAGCGTGTGATGACGCACGCCGAACGAGAGGCGTCCAGGCGACGCCACCAACCCCCGGCCGTATTACCAGTGGCCTACCTTGGCGGCGAAGGTGTCCAGGGTGTCCCCGACCTCCATCATGATGCGGGGAATGGCGTAGAGATCACTGGCGCCGACATAGCAGGAGATCCCGTTCAGGCCGAACGCGGCCAGGATGCCGGCGTCCTTCGCTGCCTGGATGGCGTTCGGGCCGTAGTCCCCGAACGGCCAGGCCAGGAATTGCACCGGCTGCCCGGTGATGCCCGTGATGTACGCCTGGTTGTTCACGATTTCGGCGCTCTGTGTCGCCAGATCCAGTTGCGTCATATATTGATGGTTCGCGGTGTGTGCCTGCACCGGCCCGTTCTGGGCCAGGTAGAGGATCTCCGATGCGGAGAGTGGCGAGTAGTTGTTGATGAAGTAGTTGCCGAGCATGCCGCGCGCGCTGAGTGTCTGGGCGAACGTGGTGGCGCTGGCCCAGCCGTCGTCATTCGTCAACATGACCGGGTTAGCCGGCAGAGCCGTGCCTTGAGTGAAGGCGTTCCAGAGCTGGTAGAGCCCAATCGCGGTGTAGCCATTGTTCAGCAACCACTGGCACTCGGCGTCCAGCATCTCCGGCGTAATCGCGTAGGCACTTCCCGAATAGTCGATATTGTGATAGCAGAGGACCGGCACGCGGATCGAACTCTGGGCGGCTACCGGGCGCGGCGACTGCCGCGTCAGCACTGCCGCGCCACTGGCGGCAAGCGCCCCAAGAACCTTCCTCCTGTCGTAGCAGGCCGCACGCTGCGTCTTTGACAACACCCTTCCCTCCCGCGAAGCCAGACAGGGCGGGGTGCTGGCTATGCGTCGTGTTCTGACACGCGCCAGCGGGCGCGTCGTCAACGTTATGGAGACCACATTTCCATACTACGGGTTCACGAATCTCTGTCAAGGCACCAATCGTGTCGATCTCGGCCTCATTTGGCTACAGTCCGCGCAAGCTCCCGTGCGAGTTGTTCTGGGGAGGTTCAGCCACCATGCCACGTGCGCGCCAGATGTTCCGGTCCAATCACGCCTCACCATTGGCCGGGGGTGAACCGCCCCCGGCGCCTCGAGATATCTCGCTTACGCGGCGTCAGGCCCTGGCCGGCGTCAGCGCCCTCGGTGGCCTGGCCCTGCTGGGGAGCGCCTGGCGGCGTCCAGCTTTGGCGCAGCCGCAGGCCACCCATGGGCCGCACTCGCTGCAGCCAGATCCTGGCGCGACGCCATCCTGGCTGGACTTCGTGCCGGGAGAACTGGGGGAGCCGGAGATATGGCAATCAGCGGACGGTGAACTCCAGGGGGATTTGCGCCTGGCGTACGCCTTCCAGGAGATTGGCGGCTACACCCTCAACCTGCGCGGGTACAACGGCACGATTCCCGGCCCGACCCTGCGCGCAAAGCCGGGAGACCGCCTGGCGCTCACCCTCACGAATGCGCTCCCGGCGAACCAGGACCCCATGCCGGAGAACCACAACCTGCCGCATCACTTCAACACCACGAATTTCCACTCCCACGGCCTGCATGTCAGCCCGGCAGGGGAGAGCGACAATGTCTTTCGAGCCATGGAGCCGGGCGGCCAGTACGACATCGTGATCGATCTTCCGGCCGATCACCCCGGCGGCACCTTCTGGTACCACCCGCATCATCACGGCGCGGTCGATGCCCAACTCGCCAGCGGCTCCTTCGGTGCGCTGATCGTGGAGGGCGACTTCGCGGATGTTCCGGAGGTCGCCGTCGCGCGGGAGCGGGTGCTGATGTTGAGCGAGGTGCTGTTCGACTACCTGGGCCAGATCGAGCACTACGACACGCTCTGGCCGGAAGCCGTGCCGCGCTTCCTGGCGGTGAACGGGCAGCGGGAGCCAATCATGCGTATGCGGCCCGGCGAGGTGCAGCGCTGGCGCGTGGTGCAGGCCGCGCACGAGAACAACTTTCGGCTCGGCCTTTCCGGTCACGAGCTGCACGTCATCGCCCGCGACGGCATCGGGCTGGCGGCGATGGAGAGCCTGCCCAACATTGTCATAGCGCCGGGCCAGCGAGTGGATCTGCTGGTGCAGGCCGGGGAGCCGGGCACGTACCAACTGGCTGCTCTGCCGAACGACCAGGGGTACGCATCGCCCGAGGGACCATTCGCCACGCTGATCGTGGAGGGGGAGCCGCTGCCGATGGACCTGCCGCGGCGCCTCTCAGCCCCACCGTTCGCGGACATCACAGACGATGAGTTGACCGGCGCGCGGACCCTGACCCTCTCGGAGTGGGCGCCGGAAAACCCGGCCTCGGCCAACTACCAGGAGTTCGCCTTCCTGGTCGATGGCCGCCAGTTCGATCCGAACCGGGTGGACCAGACGGTGAGCCTGAACGCGGTGGAGGAGTGGACCATCGTCAACGACGACACCAGCGACCATATCTTCCACATCCACACCAATCCGTTCCAGGTCACGCGGATCAACGGCGAGGCGCTGGCAACCCCGGTCTGGCTCGACACGGTCACGGTGCCGCGTGAGGGCAGCGTCACCTACCGCACGCGCTTCCTCGATTTC
>JALYWD010000040.1 GCA_030852885.1 Chloroflexota bacterium
GCCGGCGTTCCCTTCTGCACCGCCTGTCTGGCTGCCACGATCAGGACATCTTCGCGCGTTACGCGGCCCCCAGGCCCGGTGCCAGCGATGGCGTTGAGATCAATGTTATGTTCTTCCGCCAGGCGACGAACTGCCGGGGCAGCGCGTCCGCCACCATCGCTTTCCACTGGGGGCGCGGCGATTGCCGGTGCAGGTTCAGGTGCAGGCGGCGCGGCCGCGGACACAGGAGCCTGGGTCGCTGCTGGCGCAGGCTCCGCTACGGGCGCAGCCGCTGCCGGCGTAGGTGAGGGGGCAGTTGCCCCATTACTTGAACTGACGAGGCCCAGGATATCCCCGACCGTCACGACCTCGCCGGCCTGGCGGGTGATGCTGGACAGGATGCCGTCGTCCTCGGCGGTGACGTCGAGATTCACCTTGTCGGTTTCCAGTTCAACCAGGCTCTCGCCACGGCTGACGGAATCACCTTCCTGCTTCAACCAGACGCCAACCACCGCGTCAACCAGCGATTCCCCCAGCGGTGGAACGCGAATCTCGACCGCCATACTGTGTACTCCGCTTCCTTACTTGCTGTCTTACTCGTTGCCCGTGCGGGCGCGAGAGCTCTTGGAGCGCGTGCCATTCTTTGCCGCGCCATTGCTCTTGGTCGTGATTTCTTCCGCAGCGGCATGGCCATTTGCTTCGACCGCTGCTGGCTCCACTCCCAGCGCCGCCCGGATGATGCGTGCCTGCTCCAGCCCGTGGCGGTCGAGCGAACCCTCCGCCGGGGAAGCGCGCTCCGGCCGCCCGGCGTACCCAAGCGGAATCTCGCGCTCCAGCGCGGCCAGGGTCTCACGCAGGCGCGGCTCCATGAACGACCAGGCGCCCATGTTCCGAGGCTCTTCCTGGACCCAGAACAGCTCTTCAAGTTTCGGATAGCGGCGCACCACCGCAGCGATCTCGGCCGCCGGGTATGGCGCCAACAGCTCGACACGCGCCACGGCTACGTTCGTAGCCTCGGCGCGGGCGGGGCTGGCGTCCAGCTCAACGCCAATCTTGCCGGAGCAGAAGACCAGGCGTTTTACCTGCTGAGCGTTGTCCGCGCGCTGCGGGTCATCCAGGACTGGCTGGAACGACCCAGAGGTAAATGCATCGAGCGGGGAGGCCGCCTGCGGATTGCGCAGCAGGCTCTTTGGCGTCATCACCACGAGTGGCCGTCGCTCAGACGCCAGCGACTTCGCCTGCCGCCGCAGCAGGTGGAAATACTGCGCTGAAGAGGTCGGGTTGGCGACGAGGATGTTCCCCTGCGCGTACAACTGGAGGAAGCGCTCCAGGCGTGCCGACGAATGTTCGGGGCCCTGTCCCTCATACCCATGCGGGAGTAGCAACACCAGCGCCGGCTCCTGCTCCCACTTGGCGTAGGCCGCGGCCAGGAACTGGTCGATGATCACCTGCGCGCCATTGGCGAAGTCCCCGAACTGGCCTTCCCACAAGACCAGGGCCTCCGGGGCGTGGACCGTGTACCCATACTCAAAGCCCATGGCCGCCATTTCCGAGAGCGGGCTGTTGTACACCGCGAACGACGCCGTGGCCTGAGGCAACTCTTGCAACGGTACCCAACGCCTGCCTGACTCAGCGTCGTGCAGCACGAGGTGGCGCTGCGAGAAGGTGCCCCGCTCGGAATCCTGTCCCGTCAGGCGGATCGGCGTTCCATCGGCAATGATCGAGGCGAACGCCAGCGTTTCCCCATGCGCCCAGTCAATTTTGCCGTCTGGCTGATCGATGACGGCGCCACGGCGTTCCCACTGCCGCTGCAGCTTGTTGCTCAGCGTAACGTCCTTCGGCAACCCGTGAATGGCCGCGTCATAAGCCCGCAGCTTCTCCTCAGGCACACCCGTCTCAATCGACGCGGTGTGCCCGCTGTGGCCAAGTTCTTCGTGAGTCGTCCCGGCGCCACCAGCCTCGATGACTTGCTTGCGGATGGCCGCGAGGTTGTCGAGCACCTGCTGCAGCATGGCCTCAGCATCTGCAGCCGCAACCACACCCTCGGTGTCGAGTTGCCGGGCGAATAGCTGGCGAACGGTGGGATGCCTGGTGACGCGAGCGTACATCTGGGGCTGGGTAAAGCCTGGCTCGTCGCCCTCGTTGTGGCCCCAGCGGCGATAGCCAACCAGGTCGATCAGGAAATCCTTGCCAAATTGCTGGCGATAGACCGTGGCGAGCCGCGCGGCGGCCAGGCAGGAGACGGGATCATCGGCGTTGACATGGACCACCGGGATCTCGAAGCCCTTGGCCAGGTCTCCGGCGTAGAGAGTGGACCGGGAATCGCGGCTGTCAGTCGTGAAGCCGATCTGGTTGTTGACGATGATGTGGATCGTCCCGCCCGTGTTGTAGCCGGGCAGAACGGAGAGGTTCAGGGTCTCGGCCACAATGCCCTGGCCCGGGAACGAGGCATCGCCGTGTAGTGCAATCACCAGGGAGCGGTTGCGGTCCTGCGGCGGCGGTCCCGGTTGGTTACGCGTGTCTTGCGAGGCGCGCGCCATCCCCTCGACCACCGGGTCAACGAACTCCAGGTGGCTGGGGTTCGGCGCCAGCACCAGCGGCACCTCCACCGTGGCGCCATCCGGCGTCTTGGCCAGCCGCGCCCCCAGGTGGTACTTCACGTCGCCGGTCACACCGTTGTCGCTGATGGAATCTGGCGGGGTCGCGGCGCCGCGTGCCTTGCTGCCCTCGAACGCGGCAACGATGGCGGCGTACGGCTTGCCCAGGATGTGCGTTAGCACGTTGAGGCGGCCGCGGTGGGCCATGCCGATCACCACTTCGCGCACACCACTGCCAGCGGCCCGGTGGATGATGGCGTCGATCATCGGCACCAGGGCGTCCGTGCCTTCAATCGAAAAGCGCTTCTGTCCCAGGTAGGTCTGGTGCAGGAAGCGCTCGAAGCCCTCAACCTCCGTCAACCGCTTCAGCAGCCGGCGCTTGCGGTCCGTGGTTGGCTCTTGCGTGTAGAAGCCGCTTTCCACCGCTTCCCGCAGCCACGCCCGCTCTTCCGCAATCTGGACCTGATCGAAGTCGTAGCCGATGCCACCGCTGTACACCCGCCGCAGATCATCGATGGCTTGCCTGGCCGTGGTGGATTCCGGCGTTACTGGCCAGGGAACGGCCTCTGCTGGGAGCGACTCCAGCACAGCGTCCGTGATTTCATAGAATGCGGGGTGCAGCTCTGGCGCGCCGTGAGGCGGCGTCCCAAGCGGATCGAGCTGTACATCGAGGTGACCGTAGTCGCGGATCGCCTCCGCCAGGCCCGCCGCGCCGACGACGTCAGATACCTTGAACGCCGGTCCAGAACGCACCACGGGTGCTGCAGCGGGCGCCGCTGCAGTCCTGGTGGAGGTCGAGACGAGCGCCTCTACGTCCGCCGGATCCAGTGTTTCGAACACAGCCCGCGATTCCGCGTCAACCGAGGCCGGGTCCTGCAAGTAGCGATCATAGAGATCGAGGACGTAGCCGGCGTTCGGTCCATGGAACGCGCTGAGATCACCCATTTGGCAGTCCACTCATGTTGTCCGGGGTGGACGCCCCGGAACAGGGTTGGGTAAGCGCCACCTGGTGCTCACCACACATTGTCTCCTGCCTATTATGGCACGGGGGATGGCAAACTTCGGGCGCACAGGACACCGTTCGGACCGATTCTGCACGGTAGCACGTGCCTCAATGCCAAGGGACAGCTATCACGCCTGCCGGGCGTGGACGTGTCGCCCAGCAACACCAGTTAGCGAGGCCCTGGGTCCTCTGCGTCGATCTTGAGCCGGTATCCGACTCCTGGCTCTGTGACGATCAGCACGGGATGAGCAGGGTCGTCCTCGAGCTTGCGCCGCAGGTAATTGATGTAGACGCGAAGCTGCGCGGAGTTTTCGGCGGCGTACTCGCCCCACACGCGCTGCAACACCTGGCGGTGCGTCAGCACTTTGCCAGCATCACGAGCCAACGCCAGGAGGAGGTTCATCTCCGTCGGCGTCAAATGCACCTCTTCACCGGCACGCATCACCCGGCGGTGCTCCAGGTCAATGCCCACATCGCCGGCCTGAATGGCGGCCGCCGGTGCGCCGCGCTGCCGGCGCAGAACCACGCGCAGGCGCGCCAGCAGTTCGCCCATACCGAACGGCTTGGTCAGGTAGTCATCAGCGCCCTGGTCCAGCGCGGTCACCTTGTCCGGCTCCTGACCCCGCGCGGAGAGGACGACGACCGGCACATCGGACCAGGCGCGCACCTGGCGCAGGACCTCGAAGCCATCCATGACCGGCATGACCAGGTCCAACACTACCGCGTCGGGCGCCCACGTGGCGATTGTTGCCAGTCCCAGGCTGCCATTCTCCGCGGTTTCGACGGTGTAGCCGTGAGCCGTGAGCGCCGTGTGCAGGGCACGCCGCATCTGCGGCTCATCGTCGATCACCAGGATTCGCGCCCCACCGCCGGTCATCCAGCAGTTCCCGAGGGCGCACTTGCGCCGGGCTGATCGTGATGCGACGGAACCGGGAGCGTAAAGGTGAAGGTCGTTCCGGCGTCAGGCGCGCTCACCACCCGGATTGCGCCACCATGCGCCTCCACCAGTCCCTTGCAGATGGCGAGGCCAATGCCAGAACCGGGCTCCCGCGCCTTGCCGGGCGCGCGGTAGAACTTTTCGAACAGGTGCGGCTGATACGCCAGCGGGATGCCGGGCCCGTCATCGTGCACAGCGATGGCGACCGCATCTGGCGCCCGCCGCACGGAGACGGAGATTGGCGTTCCGGGCGGTGTGTGCCGGATCGCGTTCTCCAGGAGATTGATCAACACCTGGGCGATCTCCACGTAGTCGAACTCCGCGAGCGGCAGGTTTGGCTCAACGCGCAAGGTAATGGGGTGGCCAGGGTGGCGTGAGGTCAGCCGCTGCACCACATCGTTCACCAGCTCCTCGGGATCGTACCAGTCCTTGCGTGGCTTGAGTGCGCCACCCTCGATGCGCGACAGATCGAGCAGATTGCTGACCATCAACGTCAGCCGGTCCGTTTCCTCATCGATGGCGGAGAGCAGTTCCTGTTGAGCCTCAGGCTCCCAGATCACGCTGTCGTCGAGGAGCGAGGTCGCGGCAGCCTTGATCGAGGCCAGCGGCGTTCGCAGATCGTGGGAAACCGCCGCCAGCAGTGCGGATTTCAACTCGTCCGAGCGTGCCAGTACAGCAGCTTGCGCCGCCTCCTGGGCAAGCCGCGCCCGCTCCAGCGCGAGCGCAGCCTGATCAACGAACGTGGTCAGCAGCCGCTCGTCGTCGGCGTGGAACGCGCCGGCTCCCGGCCGTCCGATGACTTCCAGCACGCCGGCGACCCGATCCGGGGTGAGAATTGGCAGGTAGAGCACATCGCTGGCCGATCCAGGGCTCGGCTTCGAATGCACGGGCGCTCCTCGCACCCGCGCCAGGTCGATAACCCTTCGGTTGCGCTGGCTGCGCCCAATGGGCTGCCGGTGCTCCACCGCCCACGCGATGAGCGCCTCGCTGGTCCGGTCAATCTCCGTGCCAATGCGCTCGGGATACCAGGTCTCGACCCGGAATGTCCCGGCGGCATCGGGAGTCAGTACCCGACAACTCTCCGCGCCATAGACGGTGACCACCCGCTCGGCAATCCGCGCCAGGATCGCGCCCAGCGTCGTATCGCCAATCAGCGCGGCATTCAGTTCTGCCAGCATCGTGGCGCGGTGAGTTTCCAGCGTGGCCTGAGTGGTTTGCTCTCGCACGCGAGAGATCAACCTGGCGGTAACGATGGCGACCCCCAGGTACACGAACAGTGCAAGGACGTGATCCTCATCTGCCACGGAGAAGGTCAAGTAGGGGGGAATGAAGAGCACATCGAACGCGACGAATCCCAGGACCGCGCAGAGCGCCGCCGGCCAGAGCCCGCGCGTCAGGGCCAGGCCGAAGGTCAGCAGCAGGAAGATGAGCAGGATGTTGAGAACGCCGAGTTGCTCCCGGAACGGCAGCATCAGGAGCGTCACCACCCCGATTGCGACAAACACCTCCACGAAGGATCGTGGAGGTGTTTCGCGGAGGGATTCCCGTAGAGCTCGCCGCCAGCCGTCGAGCTGCTGACCTAACGTCAGCCGGTCTTCCTCATTGTGCGACTCCGGTGCTGGCCGCATGGGCGTGCCCTGCCCTGGTACACATGCGCCCGAGGGCCGCCGGGGACCACGCTACCCGCCGAGGCCAATCACGGGCACGACGGTCAGGGCGCGGTACCAGCGGTCCGCCAGTTCGAAGACCTGTCCGGATGAAACGATGGCGCCAAGGAGGGTGGCCACGGCCATGACCCCAATGCCCACGTTCAGCAGCCCGGTCTGGGCAGGCCGCAGTTCACCCTCCGCCGGGTTGAAGTACATGGCCGCCACCACCCGCAGGTAGTAGAACGCGGAGACGGCGGACATGACCACGATGGCGATCGAGAGCGCCAGACCCACCGGCCCAATCTCGATCGCGGCCACAATCAGGCGGTACTTCGCGAAAAAGCCGATAGTCGGGGGAATGCCCATCAGTGATATCAGGAAGACGGTTAGCGCGGCAGCGGCCAGCGGCTCCTTCGTGGCCAGGCCGTTGTAGTCCTCGAGATCCATGCCCCGGCCCCGGTGCTGCACCCAGGTCACTACCGCGAACGCACCGATGTTCATCACGGCGTAGGCCAGGAGGTAGGTGAGCAGGGCGGAGATGCCGCTTTCCCCGGTGGTCGGCGTCGCGCCCGGGGCCAGGAACCCGCTGCTGGAGCGGAATGCGGCCAGGCCGACCATCATGTAGCCGGTGTGGGCGATCGACGAGTACGCGAGCATGCGCTTCACGTTGCGCTGGGAAATGGCGACGACATTGCCGAAGACCATCGTGATCAGGGCCAGGGCCGCCATCACGTTGACCCAGTTGTCGGCGACAGGACCGAGCGCCTGGACCAGGATGCGGATGCTGGCCGCGAACGCCGCGACCTTCGGGATGACGGACATGTACGCCGTCACAGGCGTGGCCGCGCCGTCGTAGGCATCCGGCGTCCAGAAGTGGAATGGCACCGCCGCCATCTTGAAGCCGAGACCAACGATGACCAGGAGCAACGCCAGGATGAGCGCCGGATCAAGCCGATCCTCGCCGGCAACACTGTTCTGCAGCGCTTGCGAAATGGCGGTGAGGTCCGTGGAACCGGTCAGGCCATAGACCCAGGCCATACCGTAGACAAGGATGGCCGAGGCAAAAATGCCCAGCAGGAAGTACTTCATACCGCCTTCGAGGGCGGTCTGGCGGCGCTTGGCGAAGGCCGTCAGGATGTAGGTGGCCAGCGAGGAGAGCTCGACGGCGACGAAGATCATGACGAGGTCGCCAGCGGCAGCCACCAGCATGGCGCCGAAGACGGCGAAGGCGAGCAGGACATAGAACTCGCCGATGGGCAGATGGCCCTCCAGTTGGTCCACGTACGACGCCGCCGTACAGACACTCAGGACAGCCGAAACCAGGATGACCAGCGAGAGAAAGACCGTCAGGCCATCAGCGCGGAACACCCACCAGAACGTTGCCTGGTTCTTGCCATCCTGCGTCCAGAGCGCCACCGCCGCGACGGTGTAACCGATCAACGAGACCGCCGTCAGCAGCCGAAAATGCTGCTCCCTCGGCACGAAGGCATCGAATACCAGCAGCACCAGCGCCAGGCCAAAGACAATAAGCTGCGGGTACAGCAAGCTCCACTCTGGCGAGAACAACCCGCGCGATAGATCGACCAGCATCGAAGGTTCTCCGTCCCCCGGGCTCTCGCTGCCCTTGTGCCGCGTTCTCCGGCCCTAGCGCACAACCATGTCGAGAATGCGCTGTAGCGCCGGCTCGCAGATGTTCAGTACTGACTGTGGATATACACCGACATAGATGGTGAGGATCAGCAGCGGCACCAAGGTCAGCAATTCCTTGCGACTGAGATCCAGCCAGACCTGCCGCTCCTCACCCGGGACCTCGCTCACCGCGCCGTGGCCATGATCGTCATGGTGCTCCTGCGATGCGCCGGAGATGCTGGGCACCGCGTGCCCATGCCCATGTCCGTGGTCATGGTCGCGGGCGGCCAGCAGGGCCGCCTCGGTCGGGGTCAGCGCGCCGTCATGCGGGTCTGGCAGCACGCCTTTAGGCCGCCCCCAGACGATACGCTGCGTCAGGTACATCATGTACCAGGCGGCAAAGATGACGACCGAGAAGGTGAACGCCGCCAGGATGGGGCTGTAGTGCCAGGTGCCCAGCGCGACCAGGAACTCGCCGGGGAACCCGGAAAGCCCAGGCAGGCCGATGGACGCAAACATGAAGAGAACCCACATGCCCGCCCAAATCGGGATGACTGCCGCGAGACCGCTGAACTTCGCGATCAGGCGCGTGTGCGCCCGCTCGTAGATGACACCAATGAGCAGGAAGAGCGCGCCCGTGTTGAAGCCGTGCGCCAGCATGACCAGCATCGCGCCGTCCATGCCCTGGATGTTCATGACAAAGATGCCGAGGGTAACGAACGCCATGTGGCTGACGGAGGAGTACGCCACCAGCTTCTTCATGTCTGGCTGGACCAGCGCCACCAGCGCGCCGTAAATGACCGCGATCACCGAGAGCGCGATGATCCACGGCTGCCAGAAGTGCGAGGCGTCCTCGAACAGCGGCAGGTTGAAGCGCAGGAATCCATAGCCGCCCATCTTCAGCATCACGGCGGCCAGGATGACCGACGCCGCCGTCGGCGCTTCCACGTGGGCATCTGGCAGCCAGGTGTGGAACGGGAAGAGCGGCACCTTGACGGCGAACGCGATGAAGAAGGCCAGGAAGACCCAGATCTGGAATGTTGTGCCGTAGGTCCCCTGCTGCAAGTCCAGCACACTCAGCGTGAGTTCACCCG
Organism: Chloroflexota bacterium; assembly: GCA_030852885.1. GTDB lineage: Bacteria > Chloroflexota > Chloroflexia > Thermomicrobiales > UBA6265 > JACCXM01. The sequence continues at coordinate 8,889 of JALYWD010000040.1, forward strand.
TCTGCTGGTAGTAGGACCAGTACGTCGCGACGATGCCAACCAGCATCAGCAGCGAGCCGAACAGGGTGTAGAGGAAGAACTTCACGGCCGCATACACGCGGTTCGTGCTGCCCCAGATGCCGATGAGCAGGGCCATCGGAATCAGCATCAGTTCCCAGAAGATGTAGAACAGGAACAGATCGAGCGAGACGAAGACGCCCAACATGCCGGTTTCCAGCAGCAGGAGCGCGATGTAGTACTCGCGGGTACGGACGTTGATGGTGTCCCACGACCAGACGATGGCGATGGCGGAGAGGAGCGTGGTGAGCAGGATGAGCAGCATCGCGATGCCATCGACACCCAGGAAGTAGGACGCGCCCACCTCCTTCCCCCAGGCGATTCGCTCTTGCAACGGAACCGGACCACCGGCGTCAAATGGCGCATTCGGATCGAAGCGCAGCAACGCGAGAATTGACACCAGGAGGGATCCGAGCGCACTGACGAGCGCGACCGTCCGGGCTGTCGACTGGCTGATGTGGGGGATGAACAGGATGACCAACGCTCCCACCATCGGCAGGAAGGTCAACACACTTAAATACGGGAAGGTCTCCACGCGAGCCCCCTCGACGCCCCGGCGATCCGGCAGCCGTCGCTCGTTACGCTACCGGAACAGGGTGCTGGACAAGCCCAGGTAAATTCCGAGCAGCACCACCATGCCGAGTGCCATCGCCAGTGCGTAATTCGTCACCAGACCGGTCTGAATTCGGCGCAACCACTGGCTGGCCGCGCCAAACCCGAGGCCGACGCCATTGACCGCGCCATCGATGATGCGGACATCCACGATCTGCCAGAGGAACTGCGCAAACCCACGCATCGGCTTGACGATCACGCGATCGTAAAGCTCGTCGAAGCGCCACTTGTCACGCAGGAAGAGGAACCACGCCGACGCCTTCTCTTCCGGAGACGGAATCGACTTCTTCACATAGACCAGCCACGCCAAACCAATTCCCGCAAGGACGCTCAGCGAGGAAAGCGCGCCGAAGAGGATGATGGTCGCATTCGAGACGTGATGCTCGCCCGCGGCAGCATGCCCCTCCTCCTCGGACTGCGCCAACGCACCACCGGTCAACTGGTCAGTCGTGTAGAGCGAAGCAACTTCATCACCCTCGGCATGATCCCCGGCATCCGCGGCAAAGACCGGCTCCAGGAAGGTGTGAATCTTGCCTGCTTCCGGCGGCCAACCGATCAGGAAGCCGAGTACCACCGACGGTACCGCCAGGATCACGAGTGGCCACGCCATCGAAGGCCCAGACTCATGTGGGTGCACGACCTTCGTGTCGAAACGTGGCTCACCGGTGAAAACCAGGAACACGACGCGGAACATGTAGTAGGCAGTGAAGAAGGCGGTGATCAGCGCCACTACTGCCAGCACCTTGCCAACCCCGTTCGGGATCGAGTTCGTCACCCAGGCGCCAACGATGATTTCGTCCTTGGACCAGAACCCGGCGAACGGAATGAGACCGGCATTGGCCAACGAGGCCAGCAGGAACGTGATGAAGGTGATCGGCATGTATTTGCGCAGGCCACCCATGTTCTGGATGTTCTGCTCGTCGTGCATCCCATGGATCACGCTACCGCAGCCGAGGAAGAGGCAAGCCTTGAAAAACGCGTGAGTGACCAGGTGAAAGATGGCGGGAATGAACGCGCCAACGCCAGCGCCCAGCGCCATGTACCCGAGCTGCGAGAGTGTGGAGTACGCCACCACGCGCTTGATGTCGTTCTGGGCCATGGCGATCGTGCCAGCCATGAACGCGGTAAATCCGCCGATGAGGGCCACGACCAGCATGGCGTCAGGAGAACTCTGGAAGAAGATATTGGAGCGGACGACGAGGTAGATGCCCGCCGTGACCATGGTTGCGGCGTGAATTAACGCCGAAACGGGTGTCGGGCCCTCCATGGCGTCTGGCAGCCAGACGTGGAGCGGGAACTGGGCGCTCTTGCCGCAGGCGCCGCCGAAGAGGAGGAGGGCGATTCCGGTCACCACCGCGGCCGGGGCTGCTGGCACCTGAGCGAAGATATCGCGCATCTGCAGCGTGCCGAACTGGTAGAAGATCCACATCAGGCCCAGGCCGAAGGCCAGGTCACCAATGCGGTTGACGATGAACGCCTTTTGCGCGGCAGCGGCAGCCGAGCGCCGCGTAAACCAGAAGCCGATCAGCAGGTAGGACGCCAGGCCCACTGCCTCCCAGAAGAAGAAGAGCAGCAGGAAGTTGTCCGCCAGGACCAGCATCAGCATGGCGAACACAAAGAAGGGCAGATACGCGAAGAAGCGCGCGTAACTCTGGTCCCCCGCCATGTATCCCCGGGAATAGACATTCACCAGGAAACCGACGCTGGTGACCACAATCAGCATCACAGCCGTCAACTGATCGACGTACAGATCGATGCCGACGTGGAAACTCCCTGCGTCAATCCAGGTGTAGACCGCCTGCCGTAACGGCTCGCCGCTGCCGTTGATGTCAGCGAAAACGAGCAACGAAAGCAGGAACGAGGCAAAGACTGCCGGTATGGCAATCCAGGCTGCCGTGGTACCCAGGTAGCGCCCGAAGATCAGGTTGATGATGAAGGCCAGCAGGGGCAGTAGCGGAATAAGAAAGAGATACTGACTCATGGCCATCAGCGCACTACCGTCTGCGTTGCAGCGCGAACGGTCGCCAAGCGCATACCGCGGCTCCTCCACCCCAGCGTGCCGGGGCAGAATCTCCCGGCGAAAAGTCGGCGCTAGTGTACAGCACGCACTCCCCAATTGTGGGTCGCGACATGCGGGCTGTGAGATTCTCCTGCCCGGCTGTGCTACCCGCCGCGTTCAGCGGCCGGTCAACTCCAGCAGCGGCGCAAGATTCACGGCGCTAGACTGCACCCATGATGTCTCCCCCACCAGCGCGGCGCATTGTGCACGCGGAACTGCCAATTGTGAAGAGCCCCAGCGGCCTGCCGACCCAGCACCTGGTCTCGTCAGGCATCGGTTCGCG
>JALYWD010000057.1 GCA_030852885.1 Chloroflexota bacterium
CCCGTGGACCGGGCGCGGGGCTTTGCACATCATCTCGTCGCCTGGGCGAGGGGACGGCTCTCGCTAGTGCTCCACGGCTGACCGCTCCGGAACCTGGTAGGCGCCCCGGAGCGTCGCCGGGATATGCGCGCGGCTAATGAACACGGTAATCACCGCCAGGATGACGTAGACAATCGACAGCTCGCTGCGGATATCGGGGAAGACGAACTGCACCGCGAAGAGCGCGAAGAGCAGCGACGCCCCGACCAGGGAGAGCCGCCGGTCCAGCAGCAGCGAGATGGCGAAGACGGACTGCGCCGCCGTCAGCAGGATTTCCTGCTCCTGCCGGCCATCCAGCGGCAGATTCGAAATGCTGCCCATGGCCACGGAGTAGACCAGCGGCAGCATGCCAACCAGCAGGGTCCACTGGTTCACCTTGGAGGAAACGACGGTGCCCAGCGCGGCGTCCGCCGCTGCCCGCCAGGCGAAGATGGCCACCACCACGAACTCCGGCGCTTCCGAGGCCAGCGGCGCCAGCCATTGCACCAGCAGAAACTCGTCGATGCCAAGCTGGGTACCTGTTGCCACCAGCGCCGTCGCAAATGCCTTGGCGACCAGGAGCACGATCACCGCGGCAGCCACCGCCAGCACCGCCGTCACGCCACGCCGGGTAGTGGTCGGCAACGCGCCAATCGTTTGCGCCGGGCCAACCAGGTGGGGCACTCCCGCCGGTAGCTTGGTCAGCCGCCACATGTAGACGGCAAAGATGGCGCCCAGCACCACGCAGTCAACGATGGAGAGGTAGCCCTTGATCGGGATGGTGAACGCGTAGAGCGTCGCCGCCAGCAGCGCGACCAGTTCCAGGCCGTGGCTGGCTTCCAGGGTGACCGATTTCTGCCGTGTGCGCAGCCAGACGATGAGCAACACCATCGGCCAGGCGATACCGATCAACAGACGGTTCGCGCCAGTCATGTTCGCCACCGCGTACCCGGCGTAGGCCGGGTCTTCCGCGGCAAGCCAGGCAAAGGAGGCATCCACGATGTATTCCGGCAGAATGGCAATCAGGGCCAGGAGCGCGAGCGCCAGACCCTGCGAAATATCGATCTGCACGGCTTCCGCTGCCCATGAGAGCAGGAAGGCCGCGCCCACAATGGAGATCCCGAAAAGCAACGCACGGACAGGCGCATCAGCGCCGAAAACGCCGAGGCGCAGCAGGAGCCCGGGGATGGTAATGACCAGGGCAATAACGATCGGGGACCAGGAACGCATCAGGCGTGGATCTCCTTGGACTGGGGGTCCAACGTCGGTGGTAGCTGGCCGAATTGGCCATCCAGCAATGGTAACTTCCCAGGCGCGAAATGAGTTCCTCTTCTTGAGATAGGGAGGAGCAAACGAGCTAGCGCGGACGACGTCCCCGGGTGTAGTCATTCCGCCCGCGCCGCCGGAAATCCTCCGCCTCGATCAGCACATCGCGGGTCAGGTGCGTATCCAGCAGGCGGGAGAGGATGCGCTCATCGACGTGGCGATGATCCTGGTTTGAGGTGATGATCGTGGGCAGCCGCTCGACGTAGCGCTGGTTGAAGATCTGGTAGAGCTTCTCTCGCGCCCACGGCGTGGTGTTCTCCGTTCCCAGGTCATCCAGCACCAGCAGGAACGCGCCGCGAATGGCGTTGAAGCGATCATCGTAGGCGACACCTTCCGACGGATCGAAGGTGGCACGCAGGTGATCCAGCAGGTCCGGTACGACGGCGAAGAGCACGCTGCCATTGCGCTCACGGATTTCCAGCGCCGCAGCAACGGCCAGGTGCGTCTTGCCCACACCCACCGTGCCATGCAGATACAGCCAGCCATCCGGGTTGCGCGCGAACTCACGGGCGGCGTTATAGGCATCCTCGGTGCCGGGAGTTGCCTCGAAGTGGGCGAAGGTGTGCTGGTTGAAGCCGTCCAGGTTGGAGAGGCGGCGCACTTGGTCGCGGCCACGTTCGGCCTGCTCCGCCACCTTGCACTCGCAGGGGAAGAGGCGGCCAAAGTTGGGATGCCCCACCGGCACGTCCATGCGCACCCAGCCGGCATCCTTGCAGACCGGGCAGCGCCAGGCAGGCTGCTCCCGCTTCGCCGCGCCATTGCTCCTGGGCGGACCGGTGGGAATGCGAACGGTGGTCAGGACTTCGCCAATGCGCTTCATGGGAACTCTCTACTTACCCGTACCGCTCACGCGGCTCCCGCCCCTGGGTTTGCCACCCTTCGAGGATACGCTGGATATAGCGCCACGAGCGCTTGTTGTAGGTAACGGCCTCCGTCACCGCGTCCTCGATCCACTCCACTGGCCAGGTCTCCAGGGCGCGCACCAGGTGATCAGCAATCAGCGGGGTCAAGGGGCCAACATTCTGCTCGTAGAGGCGGAAGACGTTCGGCCGCTCCGGCACCACTTCCGGCGGCTGCGAATCCCGCCAGATGACGCGGGGTGGGGCCACGCTGCCTCGTGCCATCGCCGCGACGAGCGCCTGGTTGACGGGGGTATTGACATAGTACCAGACGTCCTCATCCCGGCCCTGCGCGGCCACGAAGCGCAGCAGGGTACCGCGCCCGGCGGCGAGATCGAGCCCCGCCCCGATGCGCTCCCCTGGCTCACGTGGGCTGCCCGGCGTGCGCAGCGCGCCGCGCAGCGTGCGGTCCGCGTGCAACGCGTCCTCTGACACAGGAGATTCGATGCCGCCTGCCTCGGATGCCAGCCGGAAGATCGCCAGGGTCACCTGCAGCTCCGCCATCTCGGTAATCTGCGGCAGGACATCGGTGAAGAACGCGCGGGGAATGGCCACCGCCGGATCAGTCTGGACGAGGAAGCCAGAGAAGCGGTTGGTCATCAAGAAGCCCTCACCTCCAGTCCCTCTCCCGGAGTACTTGCGCGGGAAGTGGCGAGGGGAGTGCGGTTGGGTGCTTTGGCGGTGATGATGAGCGGACCTTCCCGGGTGTCATCCTGAGCTTGTCGAAGGATCTCATTCCTGACGGCCATGGTACATGGCATGGGATGGGCCGCTGTGATCGCCGTGTCATTGCTCGACCAGCGAGGCCGAGATCCTTCGCCTGCGGGCTCAGGATGACAGGCGAAAGTCAGCGCGGAACGGTCACCACGTTTTAGCGAGACGCCCGTTGCCACGCGCTTGCAACTGAGCGCATCCTGCCCTCCCATCCAGTGCCCAAAGCCCCTCTCCCTGCGCAAGGACTCAGGGAGAGGGGTTGGGGTGCGGGTCAAAGCCTCCATTACATCCCCGGCCCCGGGTACAGCTCCAGGTCGGCAAAGCGCGCCGTGCGGTCGAAGAAGCGCAGGTTCACCGAACCCACCGGGCCGTTGCGGTGCTTGGCGACGATGATTTCCGCGATCCCTTTCTTTTCCGAATCCTCTTCGTACTTATCCTCGCGGTAAATGAACATGACGATGTCCGCGTCCTGCTCGATGCTGTTATGGACGACGATGTTTCCAGCCACGAAATTGTGGAGCCCTTCGACGGTCAGGTCGTAGACCTCCTCTTCGCCATCGGGTTCAATCGCGACGACCTCGTCCCAGTAGACATCGCTGAGCGCCAGCGCGGCCAGTGGTGCAGAGGCCACCACCTCGGCCACGCGCGCCGCACGCTCGCGGCTGAGGTTGCTTTTGTAGAGCGTGGTTCCGCAGTACTGCATCCCGATGGCAGCCTGCATCTGGCGGGATGTCATGGCACGCTCAGCCATGGCGGTCGTCACCAGACCACGCCAAACGTCACGCGGCACCACATCGCGACTCGTATTCGCCACCCGTTCGCCCAGGTAGGAGTGGATGGCTACCTCGTGAGCCTGCTTGTGCTCACCGAGACCGCCGATCTCGTCCAGGAAGCGGGTGATTTCGGCCTGGCCGCTCACCCAGACGTGGTACTGCGGCCGTCCCTTGCCGGGCTGCTCACGCTGCGCGAGCGTGGCGTTGATCTCCAACCGCAGCAGGAGCGATTGCACGTCGCGCGCAAGCTGGGGACTACTGGTGGCGTAATAGACATTGGCGTAGTGGGTCTTGCCCTGGCTGAGGTGAACACACCCATCCGTGGACCAGAGATGACGCAGGAATCGCGCAATGGCTTCACGCGGCTGGGCAAAGACGGCGTCGGGAACACGCTTTTCGTGGGAGCGCAGGCCAAAGACACCCAACTGATCCAGCCATGCCGCAATTGGATTCCGCACACCATGGGTAAGTGCATCCCGCGCCGGGAGGTAGACCTGATACCAGGAGCGTTCCCGTGCAATGCGCGGCACAACCTTGTCGCCGAACACGCGCTGTGCCAGGTCCACCACGGTTTCAGCCAGAAGTGGATCGTTCGTCGTGTACTGGATGACGTGGCGCGGTAGCGTGCAACCATCGCCAATGAGGTGTCCCAGCAGCGCCAGTTCATCCAGCGAAAGGGTGCTCTGTTCTGGCGAAGGAAGGCGGCGAGGAAGCGCCAAACGCATGCCAACGGCCAGTCCATCCAGCCGCCGCCAGCCCTGGATTGTCAGGAACTGGTGGTTAGCGGTGGCGCGAATGGTGCGGCCCAGGCGCGTCTGCAACCGGTAGACCGGCTTGCGGCCGGTGCAGAATGCCGCCGTGACACGGCGCGGCTCGAACTTCCAGGTTTCCGAATCCAGGGCCAGCACGTTGAAGCCCGTCTGCCCACAGAGTTCGGCGATGGGCCGGTAGGCGCCGCTATCCGGCAGAAAGACCGGGGTGTCACCCGTCAGGCAGCCTGACTCGCGCAGGTCCGAGAGCATCGGGCGGTGATCCGCGCGCGATTCCACCGCGCGGGAGAGCTGCGAGAGCGCCACGACCGGCACGTTCAGTTCACGCGCCAGTTGCTTTAACCCACGCGAGATCTCGGAGATTTCCTGCACGCGGTTGTCTGTGCGGCGGCCACTCATCAGTTGCAGGTAGTCGACGATGATCAGGTCCAGTCCCTGCTCCGCCTGCAAGCGGCGCGCCTTCGAGCGCACGTCCATGATGCTGGAGGAGGAGGAGTCGTCAACGTACATGGGCGCCTCACTCAGGCGGCCGAAGGCGCGCGAGATCTTTTCCCACTCGTTGTCGTCGATCTGCCCCAGGCGCAGGCGATGGCTGTCGACGCCCGTCTCCATGGAGAGAATGCGCTGCACCAGTTGCTCGGCGGACATCTCCAGGCTGAAGATACCGACCGTCCGCTTGTGCACCACCGCCGCGCCGTAGGCCATGCCCAGCGCCAAGCTGGTCTTGCCCATGGAGGGGCGCGCCGCCAGGATGATCAGGTCAGAGCGCTGCAGGCCGCCCGTCATCTGGTCCATGTCCGAGTAGCCGGTCGCCACGCCCACCACGTCGCCACGGTGCTGTTGCAAGTAATCGATCTGGTCGAAGAACTTGTCCAGCACCTCCCCCATGGAGGTCCAGTCCTTGGTCTGGCGACGCTGGGAGACATCGAAGATGGCGCGCTCAGCAGCATCCAGCGCTTCCTCGGTGTCGATGCCGTCACGGAACCCGATATCGACCACCTGGGTTCCGGCATCGATCAGGCGGCGCAGCGTGGCTGTGCGCTCGACGATGCGCGCGTAGTACTCAACGTGGACGGCGGTGGGCACGGCACTGAGCAGGCTGGAGAGGTAGGCCAGGCCACCTGCCTGATCGTATTGCACGCGCCGCGTCAGCTCATCGGAGAGCGTGATCATGTCGGTCGGTTCGCGCCGGTTGTAGAGATCGAGGACAGCGCCGTAGATCAGGCCATTGGCGTTGAGGTAAAAATCTTCCGGCTTGAGGAAGGAAGCAACCTTGATGATGGCATCGCGGTCGATGAGGAGGCTACCGAGCACGGATTGCTCCGCCTCCAGGTTGTGGGGCGGCAGCCGCTCGATGACGCCTGGTGCTGCGATGACCATCTTTGCCGTCGCCCTTTCCCGGTACACGTAATCGACGTGACCAGCGGGGCGGTACGTTGCCTGGGCGTGGGGGACGCCTTAGTCAGAATGAGATCGCGCCCGGCAGATGCCGGGCGCGATCAAGGGAAGCCTCTGGCCTAGGCCAGTGCCTCCTCAACCTCGTCAACAGTTTCCGCGGCCTGTTCCACAGGTTCCGCGGCCTTGGCCGCGGCCACCGCTGCCTGGTACTCGGCATCGCCAACCGCGACCACCGTGATGGCCGGGCGCAGGCGGCCGACCAGATGCACCGTTACCGTGTGCTCGCCCAGGGTGCGGATCGGCTCATCGAGCACGACCTTGCGGCGGTCAATCTCTTCGCCGACGACCTTGGCCAGCTCTTCGGCAACTTCGGCGGAGGTGATGGAGCCATAGAGGCGGCCACCTTCGCCGGCGCGCACGGTGAACTCCAGCCGCTTGCCGGAAATCTTGTCCGCCAGCTCCTGCAGCAACTGTTCCTGGCGGACAACCTTGCGCGCCTTGACGGCCGCGTTATGCTCTGCCGTCTTGACCTCTCCCGGCGTCGCCAGGACAGCCATCCCCTGCGGGATGAGATAGTTCCGCCCATAACCAGGCTTCACGTCTTGAATGGAGCCAGATTCTCCCAATTTGGGCACATCCTGGCGCAGTACGACCTTCATGACTCCAACGAACCTTCCCAAATAGCTGGATACACCACAGCCGCGGTACGGGAATGCGGCAGCCGGGGAGTGTACGTACACTCCCCGCGGACCATACGTAATAGTAACACGGAGGGGGAGACAGCTTGCGAGCTTCAGGGGGAGACGGCCTGCGAGCTTCAGGGGGTGAGGGAATTAGGGAGGCCGGGCTGCGCCCTCAGGGGGAGAAGAGGGATGAGGAAGTGCAGTTTCTGGCAGGAGTTCTGCGCAGGGCTACGGCCCACACACTTCCCGCAACTCCCGCAGAAGTCAGGATGCGAGCCGTATTTCTGGTGCTGGCGCGGGATCCTGTGCCTCTTCCATCATGCGAGTGATCGGTTTGGCCCGGCTTTCGGCGACCAGGACGCCGGTGAGGACACCAGCCACGGTGAGCGCGACAAGGCTCCGGGGAACCCGGATGCCGATGGCGTGGTCCAGGGAGAGCGCGCCAGGATCGGCCATGGCCGACGCCTGGGCCGCGGCCATGTTGGTGACGGGCAACTCCGCGCCGCAGTCGGCTGCCCAGATGGGGTGACCGCTGTGGACATCGAGCGTCGCGATGGTCATGGAGCCAAGGGTAGCGATGGGGCCAAGTGGATGCAGCAGGCCCAGCGCCGTCAGCATTCCACCGCCAAACTCCGAAACGCCTGACAGGACGGCCCAGGGCTGCGCTGGCGCGTAGCCCATCTCCGCGAGCCACGCACTGGTTCCATTCAACCCGCCGCCGCCGAACCAGCCGAACAGCTTCTGTGCGCCATGTCCGGCCAGCAATCCACCGACGACCAGGCGTAGGGCGAGGTGCCCAACATCTGCCGCGCCGAGGCTTGCCTGGCTGTCTGCATGCTTCCTCCTGAACATCTGCGATGCCTTTCTCTGTCGTTGCCTGGGCCTGTCGTTGTGCTGTGCAGGCACGGGCACGGGTATCCGTCAGTCCGCGCGTGGCTACAGGTCGATGATGGTGAGATTGCCGAAGTAGCGCGTGTCGAACGCGCCCAGTGGCTTCAAGATATCGCGCGCCCGGGCGATCTCTTCATGCCCGCTGAGATGGACAGAGATAAGCGAGGCGCCATGACTGACCTCGGCCAGGTAGTCCGCCAGGGCTTCGTTCTCCTCCGACGGAAACAGCGCTGCGAGCCGCGCGAAAATGCCAGGCTGGCCAGCAGCGTCTTTCCAACTCGTCAGGAAATCGGGCCCGGCGCAGAACGCTGTAGCGGATTCGGCGAAACCTGCCTCATGCAGGGCGCGGAGGGCCACCGTTGCCTGCGCCGAATCATTGAAGGCCGCAATCAGGTGATGACGAGGGATAGAGGTCCCAAGCGAGGTGGCGAGCGTGCCTTCTGTGTGGTTCATTGCATTCCTCCTTGATGGTGTGGCTGATCGGCAGTCGTGGAGCGAACGGGTTCGTGGCGCGCGACGCGTTTGAGCAGGGCAAAGAGCACGATCACCAGCGCCAGGAACGTCGGGCTGAGGACGAGCAGGGTCAGCAGCCAGTCACGGAGCATGTTCCGGGGCTCCTTTCACGTGAGGGCGGGGACCAGGGCCTTGCGGCCCTGGTCTGGACAAAGGGAGGGGAGGGAGACGTGCCGCGGCTGACGGCACGCTGCCGGTTGGGAGGTGCGCCGGGATGATCGCGCACCCGGTCGTGTCAACGATGGGAGATGAGCGGCAGCGCCGTGTCAATCAGACTGAGCGTGTGAGTGCCGCATGGAGGGTCTGCGCGGCCAGTCTCGTTGCGCTGCGGCTGGCGTTTGTCTCGGCCAGGGCGTTGAGCATCATGAAGTCGTGGAAAACGCCTTCGTAGCGCACGGCGGTGACATCGACGCCAGCCTGGCGCAGCTTGCGCCCGTACGCCTCGCCTTCGTCACGCAGGACATCGGCCTCGTCCGTGATGACCAGCGCCGGGGGGAGCCCGGAGAGTTGCTCCAGCGAGGCGCGCAACGGAGACACCGTCGGTGCGGAGCGCGTGGCAACGTCTGGCGCGTAGGCATCCCAGAACCACTGCATGTTTCGCCGCGTCAGCCAGGGCCCATCGGCAAACTCCTGGTAGGTGCTGGTCTCGAAGTTTGCGTCGGTGACGGGGTAGAGCAGCACCTGGGCCCGGATAGCCGGGCCGCCGCGCTCCTTCGCCAGCAAGGCGGCGGCAGCGGTCAGGTTGCCGCCAACGCTGTCACCGGCGATAGCCAGGCGGCTGCCATCCAGCCCGAGATCACGGCCGTACTTTGCCACCCACTGGATGGTGGCGTACACCTGCTCCAGGGCGATCGGGTAGTGCGCCTCGGGCGATGGGGTGTAGTTGACGAAGACCAGGGCGACGCCCGATTCCTGCACCAGGTGACGCACCAGGCGCTCATGGGTGGCGAAGCTGCCGAGTACCCAGCCGCCACCGTGCGTGTAGACGACAGCTGGCAGGCTACCGTTGCGGTCCCACGGCCGGACGACGGTGATGGAAATCTCCCCGTCAGGGCCGCCCGGGATGGTGTGCGGCTCGACCACGGCCGGGGGCAGGGCCACGTCTCCGCTCTGCGCGTGTTCAAGGACCGCGCGGGCCGCCTGGGGGGAGAGCGTGTACAGCGGTGGGCCACTCGCAGCCGCGAGGGCATCAGCCATCGCCTGCGCGGCGGGCTCCAGGACCAGGTTGGGGATCGTCGTTGCGTCGAGTGTTGTGCTCATGATGGTGTTCCTTGACCTGCACGTGCAGGACGGCACGGATGGACGAGATTGCCGGCCTATACGGCCGCCGTGGTCTGTGCGAGCCAGTCCTCAAACCGGATCTGGCCGAGTTGCGCTCCGTTGAGCGGGACGAGCGACTGCTCGCCCGGCACCGCGCCGAAGTACGCCGCCTGCGCGTCGGCGATTACCTGGCGCGGATCGTTGCGTGTCTGCAGACGCCGCCGGATGACATCGTCGAACCGGAACTGTTCTGGGCCGGCAATTTCCAGGCGGCCGTTCAGCGGGGCGCTGACGGCGGCACTGGCGACCGCTCGCGCCACGTCGTCCGCCGCGATCGGCTGGAAGGCCACCGGAGGGATGTGGACGTCGCTGCCAATCGTCCCGGCGTCCGCAATGCCATCAACGAACTCCATGAACTGCGTTGCGCGCACAATCGTGTACGGGATCGGACCGGCTGTGATCAGCTCTTCCTGGGCGATCTTGGCCTTGAAGTACCCGTTGTCGGGTGAGCGATCGATTCCGACAATCGACAACGCGACGTGGTGGCCCACTCCGGCGGCTACCTCCGCGGCCAGGAGATTGCGGGTCGAGGTCTGGAAGAACTCCAGCACGGCCGCTGGCTCGAACGACGGTGAGTTAGATACGTCAACCACCACCGCGGCTCCGGCGAGGGCTTCGGCGAGCCCTTCGCCCGTGAGGGTGTTGATGCCCAACCTGGGTGACGCGGGAACGACCTCGTGGCCCTGTTCACGCAGAATGGCGCCGACCTTGGAGCCGATCAGTCCGGTACCACCGATAACCACGATCTTCATGGGTCTTCCTTTCGTGAAGTTCAGCCTGTGACCGCCTTCCATGCGGCCAGGAAAACGAGCGTTCGCATGCAGGGGGCCTCGGCCCGCCCGACTCGCCTGTGATGGCAAGCCGGCCGAGCCGATCTCGATCAGGCCACCGCCGCGGCGGCGGTGAGGATGACGTCGGCCACGACCTTTGGCTGGGAGACCATGATGGCGTGCGAGCCATCGACTTCCGTCGCCGTCGCGCCAGCGCGCTCGGCCATGGTGCGCACGATGTCGCTGCCGGCAGCCTTGTCGCCGGTAGCCACGACGGCCCAGGAGGGCAGGGTCTTCCAGGCCGGCGTTCCGGTCACCTCGGAGAAAGCCAGCTCGGCGATGGGCCGCTGGGTGGTAGCCATGACGACCGTCTGCTCCTCCGGCAGATCGGCCGCGAACGTCTCGTGGTACTTCTCGGGCTTGATCAGGAACTCTACGGCGGTCTCGTCGCCGCTGCCGATGGGGTACTGATACGGATTCAGCGCGGAAACCAGGATGCTGTCGCGGGAGTCGCTCGCCAGTTGCAACAGGCCCTCACCCTCATCTGGTGCAAAGGCAGCCACGTAGACCAGGCCCACGACGTTCTTCGCGTTGGACGCCGCGTTGGTGATGACCACGCCGCCGTACGAGTGCCCGACCAGCAGCACCTTGCCGGGGATCTGGTTGAGGAAACTGGCGATGTAGCCGGAATCGTGCGCCACGCCGCGCAGTGGGTTTGGTGGAGCAATAGCCACCAGGCCCGCGCCTTGCAGCCGCTCGATCACCCCAGACCAGCCAGCGGCATCAGCAAATGCGCCATGGATGAGGACAACGGTCAGCGGGGTGGCGTCAGCGGCAGTGGTGTCGGTCATGAGCGTTCCTTCCTGGGTGGTCATGTCGGAGGACGAGGTGGCGCCAGCCGCGCCCACCGCAAGGCTGTGGTCCAGGCCGCTGGCCGTGAGGGCGAGCGCGGCACTGGCGCCGGCGATCCGGCTCACGGCCGCGCGCCGCGAGAGACGTCTGGCACTTCGTTTGGGAATCAGGTTTCGCAACATGCACAACTCCTTGGATCTGGGCGGGACCGGCCCGGGGAGGTTCCCGGTGGCGTGCAACGATCTTGCGCCTGGCGGCCGGAAAGCACATCGTGAGGATTACCGGTATGGGAGAGGCAGGGGAGTATCGAGCGACCCCCGCAAAACTACCGGGGTCGCGTGGGCAGGAGCGACATTGTCGTGAGTTGCCGGAATGGCTCCTGCCGGATTACACGAGTCCGCTGCGGATAGCCGCCGCAGCGGCGGCAGCCCGGCTCTGCACGCCGAGCCGGGTCAGGAGGTGGGTCACGTGCCAACCGACGGTACGCGGGCTCAGGAAGAGCGCCTCCGCGATTTCCCGGTCGCTCATCCCCTCGGCCACCAGCCGCAAGACCTCGATCTGTCGCGGCGTCAGCCCAAGTTCCTCGGCAGCGGCGGGCGTTTGTGGCGCCGCAGCGGCCGCGAGCACGTCCATCGCCATGGCATAGGCATCATGCAGGGCCATCGCCTGTCCTGCCGCGAACGCTTCGATGAAGCGTGTCTCGCCCAGGACTGACCGCGCGTGAGCAACCACCCGTTCGTGGCCGCGCGCATGCACCATGGTGAGCTGAACCCCGTTCAGGTCACGGGTCGTCGCGGCAGCACCGAGCAACCGCGCCCCTCGTTCGGGCTGGCCCGCGCGCACCAGGAGCCAGCCGCAATCCTCCAGCCCATGGCCTACCCCCCAGTGATCGCGCGACTGATGGAACAGCGCCAGGCCCCGCTGGAAGTGGTGCGCCGCCCTGGCGTCGTCGCCTTGCTGCGCCATGATTCGCCCCAGGTTCGTGTGGACAAAGGCCAGGGCATAGTGGTCTTCAGCCTCCGTAAAGGTTGCCATTGCCTCTTGCATGTATGCGGCAGCCTGGTCGAGCGCGTCAGCGAGGAGTGAGGCGATGCCGAGGTTGTGCAGGGTCCAGGCGGCGCCCAGGGTATCACCCAATTCCTGGCGGATGACGACTTCTTCGGCCCAGGGCGCGCGAGCGCGCGCATACGCCTCGGGGTCGTGAGCAGTGGACTTCACCCATTCCTCGAGGGCGAAGACCGGCAGGCGCCGCAGAGCCTCGGCGACTCCGAGACGATCGCCAAGGGACGCGGAAATGAGACGCGCGGTTTCGGCGTTCCTGGCCGCGTCCGCAAAGTCTCCTCGCATGTTCTGCAGCGAAGCCAGCGCCACGTGGCCCCTGGCACGCACGGCAGGGGCGGTGGACTCAGCCGCCAACGCCCGCTGCAGCAGGCCGATGCCTTCACCCAGGTACCCTCGCCGGCGCCAGAACAGACGCAGGGCCATGGCCAGGCGTAGCGCGTGCTCCGGCTCGTGCGCCAGGCTCCACTCCATCGCCGCGCGCAGGTTGGCGTGATCAGCTTCAAGCTGGTCGAGCCACGCTTCCTGACGTGGCCCCGCCAGTTCCGCGCTGGCGGCCTCGGCAAAGGCCAGAAAGACATGCGCGTGCCGTTCCTGGAGCGCGCTCGCCTCACCATTTACTGCCAGGCGCTCACGCGCATACTCGCGAACCGTCTCCAGCATCTGGTAGCGAGGCTCGTCCACGGACCCCGGGGTCATCTGCAACACACTGTGGTCAATAAGTGACATCATGCCGTCGACGACCGCGAGATCGGCCGGGGTGACGCCGGTGTCGTGGGGTGACGCTATGGCGACAGCCGCAGCGAGCGAGAAGCTGCCCGCGAAGACGCCAAGGCGGCGGAACAATGTCTGCTCGACGTCATCGAGAAGGTCATAGCTCCAGGCGATGGTGTCCCGCATGGTCTGCTGGCGGAGGGGCAGGTCCCGCGCGCCGCCACCGAGCAACGGCAATCGCTGGTCCAGGCGGGCCAGGAGCGCAGCGGGAGGCAACGCCTTCACCCGAGCCGCGGCCAGTTCGATCGCGAGCGGCAGGCCGTCAACTCGGCTGACAATCTCGGCAACTACCGGGAGCATTTCGGCGGAAGTCAGGCGGGAATCGGGGCTGATGGCCTGCGCGCGCTCGATAAAGAGCCGGATCGCGCCGGACGCTTCGGCGGCCTCGCCCGGAACCGGAAGGCTCATCGGCAGCGGCGAGACCGGGAACTCGCGCTCACCAGAAACACGGAGCCGCGTCCGGCTGGTGACCAGGAAGGTTACTCCCGGGCAACCACCCAGCAGATGGCGCACTCGCGGCCCCGCGGTGACCACCTGCTCGAAGTTATCCAGCACGAGCAGCATCTGCTTGTCCGCCAGGCTATCGGCCAGGCGGTCATGCCATGACGCGGTGCCCATATCGCGCAAACCCAGCGCGCCCCCGATAGCGTCCAGGACGAGATCGGGATTGGTGATCGGCGCGAGATTGACGAACACGACGCCGTCGCCAGAATCCGCCCCCACCTCATTGGCCGCGGCGATCGCAAGGCGGGTCTTGCCGACGCCGCCAGGACCGGTCAACGTCACCAGGCGGATGGTGGCATCGCGCAGCAGCGCGACGATTGCTGCCACCT
Source organism: Chloroflexota bacterium (assembly GCA_030852885.1). GTDB lineage: Bacteria > Chloroflexota > Chloroflexia > Thermomicrobiales > UBA6265 > JACCXM01. Next base: position 13,594 of record JALYWD010000057.1, read on the forward strand.
CCTGATCGCGGGCAATCAACGGCGTCAGCGGCTGCGGGAGTTGGGCGATACCGCCGCCGGTCAGCGGAGCCGCTGGCAAGCGCGGCAGAGGCATATCCTGGCTGTTCATATGAGACCGCGCCGGAGGGCCGCGGTCGCGGCCGCAGTTCGGCTGGATGCGTCCAGCTTGGTCAGGAGGTGGTTCACGTGCCAGCCCACGGTGCGTGGGCTCAGGGAAAGCGCCGTCGCGATCTCGCGGTCACTCATGCCAGCCGCCAGCAGCCGCAAGACTTCGACCTCGCGTGGCGTCAACCCAAGTGAGGCCTGGGCCTCTGCCTGCGGAGGCAAGTCGCCGTCGGCCACCTCCCCGCGCCCGCCTCCACTGGAAGAGGGAGTCTCCTCCGCGAGCTCAGCGGCCAACTCGAGAGCCTCGGCGGCAGCGTCCGCCGGACTGAGCACCCAGCCTGCATCCCAGTAGCGGGCGAATTCTGCCGGAGACAACCTCGGTTTGAGGGATGCGACGTCGGTTGCGGGATCGCGATCAGGCGGCGGCGTGACCCCGATGGCGCTGAACAACGCGGCAGAGCTCCCGAGGAGGCGGGTCGCAGATGAGAGGAGCCCGCGCATCAGAGCACACCTGGCCAGCTTCTGGAGACATTGCGCAATACCGACGCGGTTGCCCATTGGCAGAAAGAGTCCGAGCGCCTCGGCGTATCGGGTGGCGGCGCTCCTGACGTCGCCGGTGGCGAGATCGACATCCCCGAGGTGCCACGCGAGGTAGGCGAGTTGGCGGCGGTCTCCGTTTTCCTGCGCCAGTGCGGTGGCTTGCGTGAGCAGGTCAGTTGCGCGGGCGTGGTCACCCCGGAGCCGGGTCACGACGCCAAGCTCGGTCAGGGCCCGGCCCTGGTTGGCCCCGTCGCCCAGCGCTGTGGCCAACGTCAGGCATTCCTCGTACAGCGTCGTGGCCCGGGCCAGATCGCCAGCATCGCAGGCGCCTCTCCCCAATTCGAGGTTGATCTCGAAGATGCCAGATTGGTCCCCGACATCGCGGAGATGCGCCAGGGCTTCGTCGTAAAAGGCGATGCCCGTAGCGTGATTGCCCTGTAGCCAGGCGAGCATGCCGAGGTGCGTCAGGACATGGCCAGTGCCCCAGCGGTCACCGACGGCCTGGAAGGCAGCGAGGCTTGCGTGCCCCAGGGATTCTGCCCCGGCGAAGTCGTCCTGATAGCGCGCGACGGCCGCCAGGCACAAGAGGGATCGCCCGATCCCTTGCCGGTCGCCGAGATGCTGCCAGCCCGCCAGTGCGTCCTCGCTGTGCCGAATTGCCTGGTCGTAGTCTCCCTGGTGGGCCGCGAGCATGCCCGCTCCGGTGAGGACGCTGCATCTCGCCGCCAGGGATGCTGGATCGGGGGAGAGGGCGAGGATACTGGAGAGCTGCGTCCGGCCCTCGCTCAGGGACCCCCTGCGCTGCCAGAAGCGCCACAGCGCGGCGCCCAGTCTCGTCGCGATGATGGCATTGTCCTGATTCAGGGCCCAGCGCAGGGCAGCGCGAAGATTATCTTTTTCCAGGTCGAGCTGATCGAGCCATTGCGCCTGGCTCACGCCCCACAGCGCGGGTTCGGCTCGTTCCGCCAGAGCCAGGAACCAGCGCGCATGGGCCTGTCGTGCCGCTGTGGCCTCGCCGCTCTCTGTTAACTGCTCCCAACCGAACTCCCGAATTATCTCCAGCATCCCGAAGCGTGGTTCGGCTCCAGGTCCAGTGGGCTGCTGGACCAGGCTGTGATCGATCAGCGCGGAAATGCTCTCCACGGTGTCAGGCAACGGCAACCGCCGCGCCCTACTGGAGTCGTCTGCTGTGGCAGCGCCCATCATCTCCGCCGCGTCCAGGCTGAAGCCACCGACGAAGACCGCGAGACGCCGGAAGAACGCTCGCTCTGCTGGGGTCAGCAGCTCATAGCTCCAGCGGATCGTGTCGCGCATGGTCTGCTGGCGGAGGGGCAAGTCCCGCGCGCCGCCGCTCAGGAGCGGTAACCGCCGGTCCAGGCGTTGCAGGAGTGCCGATGGGGGAAGGGCTTTCACACGGGCCGAAGCAAGCTCAATGGCCAGTGGCAACCCATCGACCCGGCGCACGATTTCGACAATGATCGGGAGTGTCCCGGGTGTCAAGGTGAACTCGGGGCTGACCGCCTGTGCCCGCTCGACGAACAGGCGAACCGCGCCGGTTATCTCGCCATCCTCGAACTGGGCTGGGCTGCCCAGCGGCATCGGCGACACGGCAAACTCACGCTCACCAGAAACACGGAGCCGGGTACGGCTCGTGATCAGGAGTGTCACACCAGGACACGCGCCCAGGATATCGCGCACCCGCGGCCCGGCGGTAATCACCTGCTCGAAGTTATCGAGCACCAGCAGCATCCGCCGATCAGCCAACACGCTGATCAGGCGGTCATACAGCGACCCGGCTCCCGTATCACGCAGTCCCATCCCCATGGCAATCGTGTCCAGCACGAGATCGGGATTGCTGATCGGCGTGAGATTTATGAAGGCAACTCCGCCGGGAAAGGCCACCCCGGCGTCACGTGCGACGGCCACAGCCAGGCGGGTCTTGCCCACCCCGCCGGGGCCCGTCAGGGTCAGCAGACGCACGGTGGGATCACGCAGGAGCGCGCTGATAGAGGCGCACTCCTCTTCTCGCGCAATGAGTCCGGTCAAGGGATGCGGGAGCGGTGCGCCTCCGTACTCAGTGACCATGCTCACCATCAGGGGCGTGGGGGAAGAAGCAAGAGAGCCTGGCGGCTGGGCCGAGGACATGTTGCACCTGACGCTCTGCAAGACCCGTAGCTTCAATTACAAGATTGCCCCACGTCGGCCGCGCTGTCAACGCCAAACGGAGTTCCTCATCTCTCAGGCACGCAGTTCCTCGAGCACCGGTGCGAAGGCGGCAATCCCCTGCGGCGTGTTCGGCTCCAGCCAGACCTGGAGGTGCGAGATCCCGGCGTCGCCGTACGCGCGCAGGCCGGCCGCTATCTCGGCGGGAGAGCCAGAGATGGGAACCCCGGTCATGGCAGAGGGCTCATGCGGACCGACTTCGACGATGACCGCGCAACTGCGGGCCAGCGATGACGGTGCGCGATCAACAGCGTCGCAGGCGGCGTCAACGCGCTCCAGGAGTGGGAGCAAGCCTGCCACCGTGTTTTTCGTACTGCTGAACCACGTGTTCCAGCCGTCGCCGTAGCGGGCCACCAACTCCGTCATGCGCGGCCCCGCCTCCGACGCGCCAATCATGATCGGCGGGCCAGAAGGGCGAGGGCCGCGTGGGCGGAGCTCGCAATCACGCGCGGTGTAGTACGTGCCCTCGAAATCAACGTGCCCCTCGCGCAGCAGACTGGTGATGATCACCAGCGCTTCGGCGAAGCGGTCCGTGCGGTGGTCAAAGGGGTAGCCGAAAGCGTCGTACTCCGGCTTGTTCCAGCCCGCGCCGATTCCCAGGATCAGGCGACCGCCGCTGATCTCCTCCACGGTGTCCGCCATCTTGGCCAGCAACGCCGGGTTGCGAAAACTGTTGCAGAGCACCAGGGTCCCGATCTCGGCCCGCTCCGTCACGGCGGCCAGGGCGGAGATGAGGGACCAGCACTCCCACATGCCGCGCGGCTCCTCGCCCGGATCGCGGTGGATGAGGTGGTCGGTGAACCAGAGCGAATCGGCCCCGATCTCCTCGCCCAGGCGCGCCATCTCGGCCAGGTCACGCCAGCTCGCCGTGCCGCCATTCATCTGCCGCTCGGTCTCCGGCAGAATCAGTCCGACTTTGAGTGATGTCTCCGAATCCATCCTCACTCCCTTATTCCCTTACTCCCCAAGGCCCGCAGGCCGTCTTCCCTTCGGACTAGCGTTTGCGCATCCTGGCGTCGTAGCGACTGCCCAGGACGGCCACCAGGCCGCCGACAAAGAAGACGAGCACCAGGCCGGTGATGGCGCCCATATCGCCAAAGAAGAAGATGGGGCTGACAAACAGGAGCCAGCCCAGCGAGATGCCGAGCAGCGTCTCGCCACCATTGCGTCCCTTGTTCTTCACGAGCTGGAATACGACGGCAATGGTGGTCGTCAGCATCACCAACGAGGTAACTGCCACAATCGGGTCCACGACATCTCCCGGCAGCAAACGCGAATCCACTACAGCTTACGACGGCATCGTGGCTTCCGCCGCTGCCGCGAATCTACTATGCACGCTTATCATATTCGCGGTGGAGAACAGCTTCATG
>JALYWD010000068.1 GCA_030852885.1 Chloroflexota bacterium
GACGATGCCAGCCAGGCCCAGACCAATGGTGAGCCCGATGCGGTGGTAGGCGTCGCGCCGCCCACGCTGCATGCCCCAGGCGTACAGCCCGGCGATGCCCAGCCCGGTCGCCACGTACGCGGCCAGCACCATGTGCAGCGCCCGCTGCGCCCAGGCCGAATTGAACATGGCCGCCACGGGATCGACATCGACCACTTCACCATTCACGACGCGGAAGCCGGTGGGGCTGTTCATCCAGGCGTTGGCCGAGATGACGAAGATGGCCGAGAACGCGCCGCTGATAGCGATGGGGATAGAGGCCAGCCAGTGCGCACGCGGTGAGAGGCGGTCCCACCCGTAGAGGTACAGGCCGAGGAAGATGGCCTCCGTGAAGAAGGCAAACCCTTCGGCTGAGAAGGGCAAGCCGATGATGCCGCCGGCGTAGCGCATGAACCCGGGCCAGAGGAGGCCGAGCAGGAAGGAGAGGACCGTCCCGGAGACGGCGCCCACGGCAAAGAGGATGGCAAAGGCCTTCACCCAGCGCTTGACCAGCGCCAGATAGACGGGATTGCCGGTCTTGAGCCACAGCCCCTCGGTAATGACCAGCAGCAGGGGCAGCCCCATGCCCAACGCGGCAAAGACGATGTGAAAGGCGAGAGCGGTTGCCATTTGCAGGCGGGCGGCGAGCAGGTCGGTCATGAAACGTTCCCGGATGGCAGGTGAACCGCTGATTTCGCGAGCGGCCTTTGCTGGCCACGATACCAGCCAGGAGGACGGTTCACCCCCACCCGAGGGGGTAGGAGAACGTGCTGAAGGCAGGGCACTCCAACAGGAAATGAGGAGCCTGACGTCAGAGGCCGGAGAGACGCCGAACTTCGGACTCGAGGGTGGCCAGGCTCGCATCCAGATCACTGTCCGGGCCGATCAGCAGGGGTTCCCCGAAGCTCAGGTCGAGCCGCCAGCGGCGACCGCGCGTGTAACGTAGTCCCACCGGCACGACCGGGATGGACGCGGAGAGTTGCCGTGCCGCGAGGACGGCGAAGCGCACGGTGCCGGGTTGAAAGGGAAGCATCTCGTCTTCCGCACGTTTCGGCGTGACGTGTGGGTCGAGAACCGGATAGGCCTCCGGGAAGATCAGCAGGGCGTTCCCATCGCGCAGCAGGTCCACCGCCTCGCGTGATGCCTGCAACAGGAGCAGCCTCCGCTCCCGTTCCGTCTCGCGGTCGTTCGTGCCGCGCAGTGGTTCACGCAGGACGGATGGCCAGCCAGCAGCCCGGCACGCGGACCGCAGCAACCCACGCGATCGGCCGGGCGGAAGCCAGTCGAGCGCGGCTACCGCGCGCAATTCACGCTGGATCAGCGCGTAGACGGCGATGCCGTCATACGTGTAGTGGTAGTGGCGCGACGCCAGCACGACCGGGCCGGCGGCCGGCACATGTTCCAGCCCGGTGGCGTGCACGTCGATCCGACGCACGGCCAGCCGGCAGAACGACCGGATACTCACCCAGGCCGCATGCGGCATGAAGTTGTCAGGACCCAGACCCACGAGACGGCTACCCTGATCACTCCTATGCCCTCCCCCGGTGGGAGAGCCAGCTACCACTTGTCCGCCCTAGGATCGGGCACGACGGGCAAGCGCGCCAGTACACGTTGCACGTGGGAGGTACCCGAACCACGTACCCGAAAGGTATTTATGCGCTTTGACGTGGAGCTTCCGGCGTGCGCGGGCGCCATGCGGTCGTGGGACTGGGCTCGCCTGCCCCACCCGGATCAGGAGACCTCATGGCGAGCCATGCGGGCGCCATTCCGGCGATCAGCGCCAACACGACCGGCGGCCAGAGGCCTGCCCCCAGGCTGAGGACCATGGCGAAGATGAGATTGGCGGCGTAGACGGCGAACGGGAACCATGCGGTCGGAGCCAGTGCAGCCGGGGTCAGGTTCTGGCGCCAGAGCAGGCGGCTCAGTCCCATGTAGAGCAAGCCAGTGACGGACCACCCCACCAGATTCTGGATCGGCATCCCGAAATAGGGTCCGGATTCATGCCAGGTCCAGAACTGCACGCGCAGGCTGGGGTCTGCCATCGCCGGATCGAGGACAAGATCCCAGGCCGTGAGGAGCCAGACACCAAAGAAGAGCGCCCAGAACGTGAGACGACCTCCGATGCGGCTGGCGAGCAGCGTGCCGAGCATGTAGGCGGCGAGGCCGAGGTAGAACCAGGAGAGCGGAATGGTGAATGGCACGCGCCCCAGCACCTTGTACCCCAGGAAATCGGTGTAGGCGTAGTTGCCAAAGGGCCAGCCCGTGCCGGTACCAATCAACTCGGATGAGAGCGAGAGCAGGCACGAGACTGCGAAGAAGATGAGTGTTCGCCGCTTCCCGATCACGACCCAGGCGTACGCGAACATGGCCGCCGCGCCGAACAGGATATGGGTCGCGCCACCGTAGGACATGCCGAAGTCAAACACCTGCAGGGCACGGGGATCTGCGGCCCACCACTGCGGGTTCGGCAGCGCGATGAGCAACCCGGCCAGCCCGAACACCAGCGCTGCCAGGTGACCGATGAGCAGGACCCGTGCGAGTTTCATGTCACGCTCCAGACATCTTCCGGCACGAGGGTACGTCCCCGCCAGGTATGCGAGCCCTGCAGAGCACTCTGCCACAGGCGCAGGGACACGGGCAGATCCAGAAGGGGAGAGAGCCAGTACGTGACCGGCGGCTCCCGGTACGCCCGCCGGGTGCCGGCAAGGATGCCCAGGCGCATGGCGAAGAGCCCGATGTTGACGGCACGCAGCACATGCCCTGGCGTCACCTTTCTGGCAACGGATGCGCCCCGCCCGCCAGCGAAGGATCCCGGATCGTCAGCCTGCAGTGCCCGCTGCTGCACACGGGGGTCCAGTGCATCATGCTTCGCCGGCAGTTCTCCGGGTCCGAAATCCTTCGCTGGCGAGCGCTGCCTGTCTGCCTGCCAACTGATCGCCAGCACCGCCAGCGGCAACCCCTGCGCCAGCTTGACCTCGGCGAGCCGCAGCCAGCCATCCAGGTTCCAATAGCGGTCACGGAGCGTCAGCGAGCGTGGCCAGTTCTGCCACGTGTCGCGCCAGCCGCCGTACATGGCCGCCTCAATGAGTCCATCAACCTCGTGGAAGCCAACGGTGCACCCGGCCTCCGCCAGCGCGCGAGCCATCGTCACGTCTTCGCAACGGGAATCGCGCGCTACAGCGAAGCCACCCAGGTGCTCCAGCGGCTCGCGGCGAAACAGAGAGCACTGGCCGTTTGCCTGGACCTCAAGAATGCGGGAGGCAGCGTTCCCGGGAATCCCGTGACGGTAGACCAGCGTCGTCAACAGCGCCGGATGGAGCAGGCCGTCCGCAGCGCCGGAAACGACCTGGCGGGTCGCGACACCCTGCAAGGCCACGCCGCTCTGGTGAACATGGGCCAGGAGGGACCGGACGAGGTCAGGGTGCGGTCGGACATCAGCGTCGATTGTCAGGATCCAGTTTGCTTGCGGATCGGCATGGAGCAGGCCGGTCTGTAGCCCGTGCGCCTTGCCGTTCCAGTCCACGGGGATGGGAGTAGCGTCCAGCAGGCGGAGACGCGCATCCCCCTCGGCCACCGCGCGCACCAGCGCCTGGGTGCCATCTCGCGAACCGCCATCGACCACGAGGATTTCCTGCACCTCATCGGGCTGGGCCATGAGGCCATCGAGGCAGGGCATCAGGCGCTGGCGCTCGTCCAGGACCGGCACGATCACCGTCACGCGCTCGCCCGGGCACGGGGCGGCGCTGCGCTGAATGCGCGTTCCCCGTCCTGTGCGCAGCAACCGGATCGCCACGCGCAGGCCTGCGGCCATCTGGGCAATGGCGAGCAAGACAAGCAGCCCATTGCGCAGTGCGCTCACCGGCCTACCTCCCAGCGCGGCGACGTAGCCTGTGTGCAATCTCCTGGCGCACCAATCCATAGCCTGTACGGCATGAAGGCATCTACGAGCAGGGAACGAGCGTGAGCGGCACACAGCGGATCGTGGTCATCGGCGCGGGGTTTGGCGGCCTGGCGGCTGCCGTGCGGCTGGCGGCGCGCGGGCACCAGGTGACGCTGCTGGAGCAGCGCGACCAGCCGGGTGGCCGCGCCTACGTCTACCGGCAGGACGGCTTCACGTTCGATGGCGGACCCACGGTCATCACCGCGCCGTGGCTGATCGATGACCTCTTTACCCTGGCGGGTCGCAGCCGTGAGGACTACCTCACCCTGAAGCCCATCGACCCGTTCTATCGCATCTTTTTCCCGGATGGCACCCACTTCGACTACTCCGGCGACGCCGCGCGCATGGAGGCCGAAATGCGCCGCCTGGGCGCCAGTGACGCGGATATCGCCGGGTATCACGACTTTGTGCGGCAGAGCGAGCGCATTTTCGCCAAGGGGTTCACGGAACTGGCCACGCAGCCCTTCCTGCGCTGGCAGGACATGCTGCGCGTCGCGCCGGACCTGATCCGGCTGGAGAGCTACCGTACCGTCTACGGCCTGGTCGCGAAGCACGTCCAGCATGACCGTCTGCGCCAGATCCTCTCCTTTCACCCCCTGCTGGTCGGTGGCAACCCGTTCCAGACCACGAGCATCTACGCGCTCATCCACCACCTGGAGCGCACGTGGGGCGTCTGGTTCGCCGAGGGTGGCACCGGGGCGGTGGTTGATGCGTTGGTGCGGCTCTTCACAGACCTGGGCGGCACGCTGCGCCTGTCCACACGGGCAGAAGAGGTGCTCATCGAGCGGGGCCGGGCGCACGGCGTCCGCCTGACCAGTGGAGAAATCATCCCGGCGGATAGTGTGGTCTGCAACGCCGATGTCGCTGGCGCGTACCAGCACCTGCTGCCACCGGCCATGCGGCGCTCGCTGCCGGGACGCTGGCTGGCGCAGATGCGCCACTCGATGTCGCTCGTAGTGATCTACTTCGGTACAGACCGCCAGTACCGGGGTAGCGACGGGCCGGCCCTGGCCCACCACGACATCATCCTCGGCCCGCGCTATGAGGGTCTGCTGCGCGACATCTTTCGCGACAAGCGCCTGAGCGATGACCTTTCGCTCTACCTGCACATGCCAACCCTGACCGATCCCACGCTGGCGCCTCCCGGCTGCGAGGCGTTCTACGTGCTGGCGCCTGTGCCGCACCTGGGGGCGGGTATCGACTGGGAACGTGAGGCTGGACCCTTCCGGGACCGGGTGATGAGCTTCCTGGAGCGGAATTACCTGCCGGATCTCTCGCGCCACCTTGTGACGGAGCACATGATCGATCCGCGACACTTCCGCGATACGCTGAGCAGCCATCTCGGCGCGGCCTTCGCGGTGGAGCCGATCCTGACCCAGTCGGCGTGGTTCCGGCCGCACAACCGCGCGCCCGGCGTGCCAAACCTCTACTTCGTTGGCGCGGGCACACACCCTGGCGCCGGGCTGCCCGGAGTGCTCTGCTCGGCGGTGATCGCCGACGGACTCATTGCTGAGGCTTCCTGAACGACGCCATGGGCGCGTGAGCATCACAGGTCCCCGGCCAGGACGGTGGGGAAGCGGGACATGCGCGCGAAATCGAGCGCAACGGCCGGAAGTGCGCCCAGCTTGCGCCGGGTATGCACCGTGGCGCGCATGTTGAACACGTCGTAGTCCAACTCCTCGATGCGCGTCAGGATCGAGGCGTAGAGGCGGCTGGCAGCGAGCGCCGTCATCTGCCCGGCCGGCGAGAGCGCCGCAATACCAGGCCGGGCCACCGCATAAAGGCTGCGTGCCCGCGCAATCTCAAAGGCCATCAACTCCCGAAAGCGGCCAACGGGACGGCCCGCCAGCAGCGACTCGGGCGTACAGTCAAAGGCAGCCAGGTCCGCCAGCGGGAGATAGACCCGCTGATGCCGAGCGTCCTCGCCAATGTCACGCAGGATGTTCGTGAGCTGCATGGCAATGCCCAGGTCCACTGCCCTCGGCAACGCCGAGGACCGGGAGCATCCCAATACTGGCGCCGTCAGCAACCCCACCGTGCCAGCCACGCGGTAGCAGTAGCGCCGGAGATCCTCCCAGGTAGCAAACAACTCTGGCCGCAGGTCACTGCGGATCCCATCAATGAGATCCCGGGCAGGCTCTACGGGAATGCCGTACATCTGCCGGGTGGCCGCAAAGGTGTGGGCAACCGGGTGTGTTGGGGCGTCAAGTTGCGCTTCCCATGCGGCAAGCAGGGACGCGGCCTCATCAGGGGTCGCCGCGCGGTCCACGATGTCGTCGGCAATCCGGCAGTAGGCATAGATGGCGTGCAGCGCCCGGCGCCGCGCGGGTGACTGGAAGTGACTGGCCAGGTAGAAAGTACGGCCGTGCTCCCGGGCAATCGCCGAGCAGAGGCGCCAATCAACAGGCACGTCAGTGGTGTCACAAGATCGTGGCAAGGTGGCGGTCAGCATGGCGTTGTGATCACATCCGCATGGCGGAGTTGCCTGAGGTCGCCTACGCCAGCGGCGAACATGCTGACGCGCAGTTCCAGCACCACGGCGCTCAGCAAATCGTATGCGCCTGATTCCGATGCGGCAGCCGCACGCAACAGGGGCGCGGCGAAACCCGCCAGGTCCGCGCCAAGCGCAATCGCTACGGCGGCATCGACGCCGCTGCGTAGCCCGCCGCTGGCAATGAGCGGAATATCTGGCAGGGAACGCCGCACCATCTGCACCGCCTCGGCAGTGGGGATGCCCCACCCCACAAAGCTGCTGCTCACCCGGCGCAAGAGTTCAGTTGGGGCACGGTGCCGCTCGACCTCGCTCCAACTGGTTCCCCCGGCGCCACCCACATCTATCGCGGTGACGCCAGCATCGGCCAACTGGCGGGCAACCGGCCCGGAAATGCCCCAGCCCACTTCCTTGACGACCACCGGCACCTTCAACCCGGCACACAGATCGGCAATGCGCGAGAGGAGCCCTCGCCAATCCGTGTTGCCGTGGGCCTGGAGCGCCTCCTGCAGGGGGTTGAGGTGGAGAACAAGGGCATCCGCTCCGATCATGTCGACGGCACGGTATGCCTGATCCAGCCCGTACCCGGTGTTCAACTGGGCAGCGCCGAAATTGGCGAGCAGGAGAATGTCTGGCGCAATATCCCGGACCGAGAACAGCGGGGCCAGATCGGGCTGCTCCAGGGCGACGCGTTGAGACCCTACCCCCATAGCGCAGCCAAGCGCCTGGGCAGCAGTGGCCAGGCGCCGGTTGATCTCCGCGCCGCGCTCCACGCCGCCGGTCATGCCAGTGATCAGGATGGGCGCCTTGAGTCGCCGTCCCAGGAAGGTGACGCCGAGGTCAATCTGCGCGAGGTCGAGTTCTGGCAGCGCGCAGTGCAGGAGGCGGTATCGCTCCAGGCCGGTGCTGCTCGCGGAGGACACATCCTCGTCCATAACAATCCGCAGGTGATCCTGCTTGCGCTGTGCGTGACTGTTATTGCAAGACGAGAACATCACGAGCTCCAGTCCACTGGGGCGGGCTTGCGCGCCGCTGATTCTCGAACTGTAACCTGAATCTCAACTGCAGGTTTCAATATCACGCGGTACGGTGTATTCTGGACAACATGGAGTGCAGAAGCGAGCGTCTCGAGATGCGCGAAAGCCCTGTGGAGGAATCGCTACCGGAACTTCTCCCGATTGGCCAGGCCGTGGAGCGTCTCCAGGCGGCGTACCCGGATGTCTCGCACTCCAGCCTGCGCTTCCTGGAGCGCGAGGGTCTGGTGACACCTCATCGCACACCGGGAGGACACCGTCTCTTCACAACGCAAGATGTGGACCGAGTCCTCCAGATCAAGCGCTGGCAGGAGCAGCGGCTCTCCCTGGGAGAGATCCGGCAGCGGCTGACCACGCGCGAAGCCAATCCACTGGCCGACCTTGCAGAGCACCTGGCCAGCGAACTCCTGCGCGGCCAGACAACGGCTGTGCCCGCGTTGCTCCACGCGGACGACCTGGGTGTGCCGTTGGCGGTGCTCTTCCAGGACATCCTGCTTCGCGTGCAGGACGAGGTCGGTCTCCGCTGGCAGAGGGGCGACCTCCGGGTGGGGCAGGAACACGAGATCACCGAAATCGTGCGCGAGGCAATCGCACAACTCTCCTGGCGTCATGCGTCGGCACCGCAGGGTGCACCGCTGCTGGCCGCGTGCGCACCAGGAGAGCACCACGACCTGGGCCTGCGCATGGTTGTGGGCTTGCTCCGCGCCCAGGGGCGCCGCGTGGATTACCTCGGCTCAAATGTGGATGTCCCGCTCCTGGTCGAAGAGATCCGGGTTCGCTTGCCGGCAGTGATCCTGCTTTCCGCGAAGTTGCCAGCGCGCTTTTCTGACCTGCAGCACCTCCTGGAGGATCTCCGGCGGGACCCAACGACACGAGAGATTCCGGTGGTTGTCGGTGGTGATATCGTGCAGGTCATGGAGGAAGAACTGACGCGGCTCGGCGCCATTCCTAACCGGGAGACTGATCTCCTGGTCGCTGTGGAACGAATCGTGAAACTCAGCGAGCAACAACCCGTACGTCGTGGCAGCGTAGAGGAAAGGACAGAAACCTGATGGCGACCAATCAACCGACGTTCGACCGCGGCCGCCCGAACGCAATCCGCAAGTGGTTCTTCAAGTCTCCAGTCTCCATGTACCGGGGCCC
>JALYWD010000069.1 GCA_030852885.1 Chloroflexota bacterium
ACAGCGCATCGTCTCGTGAGTGCCCGGTAGTACGGGAATTGTCTCCCGAGTCGAGTAGGCCGATAATTATGAAAATGCTTCATCATTCATCCCGCTTGCTGTTTGTCGTTCTCAAGTAGAGCCGGGAGGGGATGAATGCCTGGCCGGCCCTGGCTCGCGCCAGGTACGACTGGAACCGTCACAAGAAGGAGGCTTTTGATGTCAGGAAAGCTGAAAATCGCGCTTGATCCGCAGGCCGGCGGAGTGGCCGTGGTCCGGCTGGCCGGCCGCCTGGATTTCACCTCGGTCACGGACGCGCGCGATCACTTCGCCTGTGCCATCGCGGCCGGCCACCGCAAGCTGATCGTCGATCTGAGCAAGGTCGAGTTCGTCGACAGCGCCGGGCTTGGCTCCCTGATTGGCGGCATGCGCGCCGCCCGGCAGGCTGGTGGCGATCTGCGCATTGCCAATCCCAGTGAGCAGTCCCGGATGCTGCTCTCCCTGACATCCCTGGATCAGGTCCTGAAGGTCTCTCCCACCCTCAAGGAGGCACTCCGTGACGTCTCCTGACGACGCATGCGAGATCCTGCTCGATCTGCAGGTGCCGGCGACGGTGACGGGGATGGATGTCGTCCACGCAGCCCTGGCTGGGTGCTGGACATCGTTCCAGTCAGTGCGGCCACTCCCGCAACGCTGGCGCGACGAGTTCTCCCTGGCGGTGGCCGAGGTAGCCGCCAATATCATCCAGCACGCTCATGCGCCGCACCCCCCGTTGGTGGAGTTCACGCTGCGGCTGGAGCACGCTCCCGGGTATCTTCAAGGGTGCTTTATCGATCGCGGCATCGTCGCCGCCCCACCGGACACGCCGGTCATGCCCTCGGTCACCGTCTCCTATGAGGAGCTGGGAGAGCGGGGCCGCGGTTTGGCGTTGGTGCAGCTCACAACAGACCGCTTCGAGTATCAGCGCACACCCGACGGCGAGAACATCTGGATCATCGAGAAACACTTCCCGTCGTGAGCACGGTCGGAACCGCGCCCACGGCAAGTACACTGCTCGTGCCCTATTCCTCGCAGCGACGCAGCACGACGAGGGTCAAGTCGTCGGGCCGCGACTGGATGCCCGAAACGAGCCTGACCAACTGCTCCAGCTTGCTCTGCGCGTCCGGCTGACCGCCAATCTGCCTGGCCACCTCCACCGCATCCAACTGCAATTCCGGCAGCGCATCCGGGAGCCCATCGCTGTAGATGACCAACGTATCTCCCGGTTCCAGCGTGGTGGTCCCGAGTGGGTAGCTGGCATCGCCCAAAACGCCAAGCGGCAACGCGTGTTGGCGCAGCGACTCCACCTTGCCGTTGTGGCGTTGCACAAACGCCATGCCGTGTCCCGCATCGATATAGGAGAGCACCCCGCTGCTGGTATCGAGGTTGGCATGAAAGAGCGTGATAAAGCTGTCTGTCTGGATCAGATCTGGTGACAGCGCCCGGTTGACGTTCTCCACCACGTCTGAAACCGAGAGGTGCGTCACCGCCCGCAGCGCGGTGCGCACCATGGCTGTCTGCAGCGCAGCCGCCATCCCCTTGCCCATGACATCGCCGAGAGACAGGCGCACGAGATGGTCTTCGACTGTCCAGTCGAAAAAGTCTCCCCCAACCTGACGGGCGGGCAGGCAGACACCGGCGAACTCGTAGCCGGCAACTTGCGGGGCAGCGTGCGGCAGCATCAGCGCCTGAACCTCGGCGGCACGCTGAAACTCCGCGTCCAACTCGGCATACAGCCGATCCCGCTCCTCCTGCAACTGCCGGAGCTGCGTGATATCCCGGTTGGTTCCGACCAGCCCGACGATGTCGCCATGAGCATCCCGAAGTGGCACCTTGGTGGCAAGCACCCAGCGGCCGTCGTCGCTCATGGTCTGGCGTTCGGGCTTGCTCACCATCGCTTCCCCGGCCGTCAGCAAGCGCCGCTCGTCGGCCATGTATTCGTCGGCCAGCACTTCCGGGAAGAAATCGCGATCAGTCTTGCCAATGGCCTCCTCGACCGTCGAGACACCAAGCTCCCGTGCCGTGGCGTGATTGAGCCGTTGAAAGCGGGACGCCGTGTCCTTGATGTAGACGGCGTCCGGCAGGTGTTCCAGCAACGTCTGCAAGAGATCGCGCTCCTGCGCCAGCGCCGCCTCGGCCTGCATGCGCTGGCTCACATCGGTCAGGACGCCGACGAAGTGGGTCAGGTTGCCCGCGGGATCATGGACAGCGGCGACGCTGTGCTGGCACCAGAAGGATGTGCCGTCCTGGCAGTAGGTCAGCAAGGTCTCGGTGACGTCGTTGCCGGCCTGGA
This sequence comes from Chloroflexota bacterium, assembly GCA_030852885.1. Taxonomy (GTDB): domain Bacteria; phylum Chloroflexota; class Chloroflexia; order Thermomicrobiales; family UBA6265; genus JACCXM01. The sequence continues at coordinate 2,312 of JALYWD010000069.1, forward strand.
TCGCCTCCCGAATGCTCTGTGCGGCGGCCAGGTCAGTGCCTGGTCCGTAGAGCATCCGGGCACTGTTGCCCACGGCCTCGTCGCGCGTGTAGCCAGTGAGGGTCTCAAAGGCGGGATTGACATCGACGATGGGATTGCCCGGCGCCGCGGCATCAATGATGATGATGCCGTTGGTTGTGGCAGCCAATGCCCGGTCGCGCAGCCGCAGCCCTGCTTCGGCCCGCCGCAACCTGGTGACATCCCGGGCAATTGATGACATGGCGACGATGCTGCCGCTGACGTCACGCACCGGGGAGATGGCCAGCGAGACATCGATGAGCTGTCCGTCACGAGTCAGCCGTCTGGTTTCATGCCCATTGATGGACTCGCCCTGGCGCACCAGCGCCAACAGGCCAGCCACGTCCCCTGCCTTCCCGGGCGGGGCCAGCATGGTGACGGACTGCCCGATGGCCTCGGCGGTCGCATAGCCGTAGAGCCGTTCCGCGGCCGAGTTCCAACTGGTAATTTCGCCATCGAGCGTCGTGCTGATAATCGCTTCAGAACTCGAGTTGACGACCGACACCAGGCGTAGGGCATGCTCGTCGGACTGGACTCGCTCGGTGACGTCCAGCATGAGCCCCTGCCAGGCGGTAAGTTGACCGGCGGCATCGAGAACCGGCACGCACTCATCCAGGACCCAGACGTAGCTACCGTCCTTGCGCCGGAGGCGATATTCCGCCCGAAACGCTTCGCCGTAGGTCTCGGACCGATTGTTCTCTGCCGCCACCCGGACGCGGTCATCCGGATGAACAAACTCCAGCCAGTGCCCCGCCCGCCCCTGGGCTTCTTCGTTGGTATAGCCGGTCAGCGCCTCATGCCGGGGACTGAGATAGAGTGGCGTTTGCCGTTCATCATTGGCGAGCACGTAGATGACAGCAGGAACATGGTCGATAAGCGACCGATATCTGGATTCAGACTCGCGCAGCGTTTCGGTGAGGCGCCGGCTCAGGGTGATGTCCCTGAAAGAGACCGAGAGGCCTTCCGGAGCGGGGTAAACGCGCACCTCGATCCAGTGCTCGAAGGGCGGATAGTAGAACTCGAAGGTTATGGTTTGCCCCGTCGCCAGCGCCTCGTGGTAAGCGGGATAGAGCGGCGTATCGATGAGCGGAGGGAAGGCTTCCCAGAGATTCTTGTTCAGCAGGCCATCCCGTGCCTGCCCCAGAATCCGTTCCGCGGCCGTGTTGATGTAGGTGAAGCGGAAGTCGCGGTCCAGGGCGTAGAACCCGTCGGTAATCCGCTCCAGCACCTGCAGGCTGTGTCGATTCAGTGCTTGCCCAGGCATGGCAGATCACCTCGGGCCTTCCCAGCCAGATTCACCGTGGTCTGGCGTCCCGAAGCCGTATTGGCTTCCAGAGCATCCACGACCATTGCATGAAAAAACAGGTCCCACATCGAGCAGCCTCGCCAACTCGAGACAGTGCATGACCTGGTTCGTCGGGCCCACGCCGCGCCAATGGCCGCCAGGCCCCAGTCAAGTATCCAGCCTGGGGCGCTACAGCGCCGGGGCAAGGGCGCGATTGGTGCAACAAACGCGTGGCAAGAAACAGCCGGCTGGCCTCCCCCACCTGCGCGATTGCGGGTAGTGTGGGGCACCCGTGTCGTCAGCACGGGTCCTGCGAGGCCGTCCGCCTCGACAATGATCATGTTGACCTTGACCAGGTGTTTGCTGGAATCAATCGCTTGCGAGCACCTCGGCAACGGTGTCTGTCAGGCGGACGCCCGCAATGCGACTGTCGTCCCGACGCGAATCTAGCGGAGCGATCCCTGGTAGTAGGGATCGGCCACGGCCTTCACGAACGCCGCCAGTGACTTTGGGGAGCTGGTCACTCGCCAATCAACAGAGGTCGTGGTTGGCTCGACCACCCCGGGGGCGATGGTGTCGAGGCCGGTGGCCACCTTGTTGAACCAGGCGACGGCGCGGATCCGGGGGTATTTGTTCGGGATGTCATCGAGGAACGCCGTGGTGATCCAGGCCGCTTTGTCGCCGCCGACCTCGGAGGAAGCGAATTCCCCGATCATGATCGGTTTGTCCGCCAGGGCGCCCAACTGGCGGTAGGTGATATCGAAGATTTCACTGAAGGTGCGCCAGGCGGACTGGCAATCGCAGCTCTCCCAGTGAATATCCGCACCCCAGTTGAAGCCGTTCATCCCGAACCAGTCGACGTACTCATCGCCCGGGTAAACGGCTTCGATGGTCGCCGGGACGTCCTCGTACAGCTCATTCGGGGTGTGGACCCAGAGCACGTTGCTGGCGCCGGCGGCCGCGAAGCGGTCGTGGACATGACGCCAGACGGCGATGAACTCGCCCGGTTGGTTGCCGTTGACCCCGATTCCCCATGGGTACCAGTTGCCGTTCATTTCGTGTGCAAAGTTGAGGAAGACTCGTTTGCCGAATTTCGCCAGGCCCTTTGCCCAGCTATCGATGTAGTCGTTGAAATCGCCACGAAGGATATTGGAGAGTTTGAAGGCGGGTTGATCGATCGGCGGGCCAAGCGGGTCAAATGGATCCCAGGCGATCACCGGGACGAAGCCCCAACCATCGAGCCGGTGCAGGGTTTCCATGCGCTCTTCGTCAAAGTCGCCGTCGGACCACCCTTCGTACCAGATCAGGTAGGCGGGCCAGCGGCGGATCTCCGCGGCAAAGCGGGAAATCGTCGCGTAGTCGTAGACCGAGTCCGGAATGTAAAAGCCGACGGCGACGGGCGCCCCGTCTTCGAACGTAGCCTGGCTCGCCACGGACGCTGCCACCCCTTGCGCCGAGTTTCCGGCAAGCGCGGTGAGGAGCCCACCGGCGCCGGCCTGGAGGAGGCCGCGCCTGTTGAGCGCGCCCGTCTCGCCGATCTGGATGTTCGCGGCCGAACGCGTCGGCTTCCTCGGTCGGTCTTGCACGGTCGTTGCTTCGCTTTCGTGGGCTGTTGGCCACTGGCGCGTTGCTTGCTGGCGCCAGATCAGGTTCAGTCTTGGTCTCACACGATGCATGAAATCATAGGGCGATTCGAGGGCGTCCGCCACGAATGTTGCCCCTTCCGGGAGCAATCCGGACTCGAGGGGTAATCAATCATGAACGGGATGTAATCTCCCAAAAGTGCAACAGCCATTCCCACTCATGAAATATTCGGGAGTTGGAAGAATTCATTTGCCGCGGATTGCTCATGCGGATGCAACAGTGTTCACCCAGGTTTTTGTACCGTTGTGTGGCGGCATCTCCTAACGTATTGAAGCTGCGCCAGCAGTCACGTTGATTTCAAGGGATTCCTGCCGTAAAACGGTCGGTTTTCGACCCTTCCCACGCCTCGCCAGGGATCCTGACTGTCCTGATATCTCGCCCCAAACGATTTCGCCACCGCAGATCTTCATGCGGAGATCAGGACCTGCAGTATCTGGCGTCATGTCACATGCGATACTCATACTGGAAATTGATGAAGTATTTATGCATAATCAACGCCCAGTCCGATAAACCGTTCACGAGACGGAAAAGCCAGTGGCCGCAAGGACCGAGAGGACGTCCATGAAATCTGCTGCACGATGTCCGCTCTGGGTCATACTGGTCCTGACGGTATTGATCGGAACGCTGGTGTTGAGTCCAGTTGTGGAAGCGGCAGGGAACAAGGAAAAGGGCCGCAAGGCGCGGGATACCGCGAGCGGCTGGCAGATGGTCTTCAGTGATGACTTCAATGGTTCATCCCTGGATGAGCAGAAGTGGACATCCGCCTACCCCTGGGGCCGGTCCCGGAAATCCGTCGGCGAGGAACAGTGGTACGCGCCAGATGCGTTCAAGGTCACGAACGGCAAACTCCAGATATCTGCCCGAAGAACCCCGGGCGCCATACATAACAACGAAGTTTTCGACTACTCCTCGGGCCTGATTTCCTCCCACAAATCCTTTACTACGCAATATGGCCGTTTCGAGATTCGGGCGAAGATGCCGCGGGGCCAGGGGCTCTGGCCCGCGTTCTGGCTGCTGCCCATCACCACCGAATGGCCGCCGGAAATCGATGTCTTCGAGGCGCTTGGCCACGAGCCAGACATCGTGCACATGCACGCGCACTGGGAAGAGGGCGGGAAGCACCGCGATAGCGGCGAGACGTACCAGGGCCCAGACTTCACGCAGGAGTTCCACACGTTCGCTGTGGAGTGGAGCCCGGAGAAGATCGTCTGGCTCGTGGACGGCGTCAAGCGGCACGAACTCGCCGGCAAGAGCCCGAATGAGCCGATGTATCTGCTGGCCAATATGGCCGTCGGCGGTAACTATCCAGGATCCCCGGATGCGTCTACTCCCTTCCCGGCCTCCTTCGATATCGACTACATTCGCGTGTACGAATCGACCACTGCACCAACCCTCGAAAAAGGCGAGCCGACCAAGAAGCACAAGGACAACAAGAAGCACAAGCGAAAGAAGCAAAAGCGGAAGCGGAATCGCCGCGCCGGCGTCACCAATCGTCCGCGCTAGGGTTTGAGGCTCCAGGCGCGACACGCCAGTGCCCGGAGCGCATCCGGATTCGCCCGCGGCTCAAACTTGAACAAGCCCCGGCAGCGAACGGCGGTCGGATAACATTGCGGCCGCCGTTCGCCGTCCCGCCTTCAATACTCTGGCTCGAACGCCCGTGGCACTCTGGTACCATGGGCCGGCAATTGGCCCATCACGCCGTACGGAAGCGATGAACGCTTTCGCGTTCCGTGCCGCACGATCCACCGGACAGCACGCATGCCGCCACAGCGACCCGGCGAGGACGACGCCGGGGTTCTCGCCCGCACGCCTGAGTGGTTCAGGCCAATCCAGATACTCGACGTCGAACTTGCCCGCCCACTGGCGTCGACTCCGGCGGGTGTCGATACGCATGGTCGCCCCTACGAGAAAGCGCTGGCCCTGATCCGAGTTCACGGCAGGCCGATCGCCACGGTGGCGTTCGATCTGCCGGCCGCCGGTTTGGGCGCGGACGCACTGGGCGAGGCTATCCAGAATGGCCTCGATCCCGCAATGCTGGCCCAGATGTCAGGGGAATGGCCGCTACACCTTCCCGGGTATGCCAGTGCCGCGACCAGCGCGTTGCCGTCGCCAGCCGATGTCGCCGCGCGGGACGCCTTCCTGGCGCGGGCGCCGTTCGCCAGCGTGGTGATCGCCACTCGCAACCGGCCGGACAACCTTGCCCGCTGCCTGGCGTCCGTGGCGGCCCAGGTCTACCCCGAGTTTGAAATCATCGTCGTCGACAACGCCCCGAGCGACGATGCCACGGAGCGGTTCTTCGCCGAACACTATGCCGCACAATCCACCATGCATTATGTGCGCGAGGACCGGCCCGGTCTGGCATCAGCGCACAACCGGGGCGTGCGCGAGATGCGGGCAGACAGCCAGTTCGTGGCCTTCACCGACGATGACGTCGAAGCGGACCCCTACTGGCTCTGCGAACTGATGCGCGGATTCGAGGCCGCGGCAAACGTCGGCTGCGTCACCGGCATGATCTTCCCCGCCGAGTTGGAGACCTGGCCGCAACTCCTGATCGAGGAGTTTGGCGGCTTCAACAAGGGGTTCCAGCGGCGCATCTACGACCTGAAGGCGCACCGCCCGGACGATCAACTCTTCCCCTTTACCCCGGGACGGTTTGGCTCCGGCGCGAACATGGCGTTTGAACGGGGTGCGCTGGATCGCATCGGCGGCTTCGATCCAGCCGTCGGCACCGGCACCAAGGCGATGGGCGGCGACGACCTGGCCGCGTTTTTCCGCACCATTACCGAGGGTTATGCGCTGGTGTACGAGCCGGCCGCGATCGTCCGCCACACCCACTACCGGGACTTCTCGGCGCTGCAGCGGCAGATTTACGGCTACGGTGTGGGGCTGACGGCGTTCCTGGCCAAGGCGCTGCAGGACCAGCCGCATCTCGCGCTCGATCTGGCGGGCAAACTCCCGCGCGGAATGTGGTACGCCCTCAGCTCCAGTTCCGGGAAGAACCGCAAGAAAGGTGTCGATTACCCGGAGGAGTTGACCCGGCTGGAGCGCAAAGGGATGCTCTACGGCCCCGTCGCGTACGTCAGGAGCCGGCTGGCGGCCCGGACGTACGAGCAATCCACCGGGCCGATCATCCTGATGTATCACCAGGTCGGCATCGTCGAGAATGATCCCTGGAAGATTGCCGTCACGCCGAGACACTTTGCGGAGCACCTGGAGGTGCTGTCGCGGCAGCGGCAGCCCGTTGCCTTGCGCGAGGTTACGGCGGATCTCGGCTTACCCCAACTCGACCAACGGCAAGTTGCTGTGACATTCGACGACGGCTACGCTGACAACCTCACCAATGCCAAACCTCTCCTGGAGCAGTTCGAAATTCCGGCAACGGTCTTTGTCGTCGGCGACGCCATCGGCGCTGAGCGCGAGTTCTGGTGGGATGCGCTCGATCGAGTGCTCCTCGGCAAACATCCGCTGCCTGCGGTGCTGTCGCTACGGATCGCGGGGCAGGAACACCTTTGGGAGTTGGCGGACCGCGCGCGCGATGGGGCGCTCTCCCGCCTGCGCCGGCCAACGCGGCGGCGACTGCGACGGATGCTCTGGGCCCGGTTGCGCGAGATCGAACCCGGCGAACGCTGGCGGATCATCAACGAACTGCAGGCGTGGGCGGGGCTATCGGCGACCGTGCGGGAGGATCGCCGGGTGATGACCGAGGAGGAGGTGCGCACACTGGCGGAGGGCGGCCTGGTCGAGATCGGAGCGCACACCGCCAGCCATCCCCGATTGGCGGCGCTGCCCGCGGCGGATCAGTTCAGCGACATCGTCCGGGGAAAAGAGCGACTGGAAGCGATTCTCCATGCTCCCGTCAACAGCTTCAGCTATCCGTTCGGCGGGCGGCTCGACGTCTCAACCGCGACGGTCGCTGCTGTTCGCACGGCCGGATTTCTGCGCGCCTGCACCACGCGTCCCGGGGTGGTGCAAACCGCGACCAATCCGCTCCGCCTCCCTCGCATCTATGTTGGGGACTGGTCGGGCGAGGAGTTCGAGCGACGATTGGCAACCTGGCTGTAGCTTCACCGCGCCCCCGCGATTGCCGCCAGGCGGCTGTGGCAGCGCAGCAATCGTGAACCGGGGTAACTCCGTCCCGCTTCACTGCGGTTCGCGATCCGTAGGTGTGGAGGTGGTCTGCTACCATCCGAATAGATAGTCATCGTCACGGTTTGATCGACTCCCGCGAGGGTGGCGATCGGTTGCGGGTGTCACCATGTGACCCAAAGGTCGATTCCCATGTTGCCGTCACTTCCTGGTCACCATGCTGCCGGGCCGGCGAAATTCGCATGTCGCCTGCACGCCCCGGTTCCCTCGCGGTTGACATTGCCCTTGCCGTACACCCCCCGGCGGATTCCGGCATGACCTTTCCGATCGGCGGCGACCCTTTCCAGGTCGCCGTGGTGCGAGACGTGATCAGTCCCGCACCCCGCGATATCTGGCACGCTGACATCGCCGCCGATTCGCTGGCCATGCCGTCCCAGAGCCCCGAGTGGCTCGATGCAGTCTGCTCACTTTCGGGTGGGTCCGACGCGAGCCAGTTGTACGACTTCGGCCACGGACGGCACGTCATCCTGCCGCTGGTACGGCATCGTGTTGGCGGTCTGCCCGTGGTGACCACTGGCTCATATCCGCCGAGCTGGGGCTTTGGCGGGTTGCTGGCGCCCGGCGGCGCGACGAGCGCGGAAGTTGCAGCCGTGCTGGCCCGGGTGGCTGACCGGCCCACGTTGCAAACGTTCCTTCGCCCCAATCCGCTGACCGCGTCGCTGTGGGAAGCAGCAGCGGGGCTGGTCGGCCCTCGCTGGATGATCACCACCCCGAGGACGGCGCATGTCCTCGACCTGTCGGGTGGCTTCGACCGCGTTTCATCGGAGCGGTTCTCGTCAACCATGCGGAGGAACGTGCGCAAAGCTGAGCGCGAAGGCGTGGTCATCAAGCGTGACACGACCGGCGAGCTGGTTCCCATCTACTATGATCTCTATCAGCGCTCCCTCGTTCGCTGGGCCGAGCATCAGCACGAGCCGCGGTTGCTGGCGCTCTGGCGGGGGCGGCGACGGGATAGCGAGGAGAAGTTAGCGGGGCTGGTCTCAGCCACGCAGGGACTGGTAAACCTCTGGATCGCCTGGCACGACGACAAGCCCGCCGCCGGCATTCTGGTCCTGCAAGGTCTGCACAATGCCCACTACACGCGCGGCGCCATGGACAGGGACATCGCGGCCCCGATTCGAGCAAACGAACTCTTGCACCGGGATGCGATACGGGCCGCGTGTGACGCGGGCTGTCTCTCGTATCAGATGGGGGAAACCGGGACATCGGAATCCCTCGCCCGTTTCAAGGAGGGGTTTGGCGCAGCGGCGGTCCCGTATGCTGAGTACACACTTGAGCGGTTGCCGCGTACATCGGTCGAACGGCGGGTGCGCGGGTTGGTCAAGAAAGCAATCCGCTTCCGTGACGCCTAGGAAGACACCTGGCAGATGATCGTGGCGCTGGTTATCGTGACGCTGATCGTTGTGCTCGTTTCGAGAGAGCTCATCGCGCTTGGTCATTCCCGGGCGGATCGCCGCCGGTCACGCCTGCTGGCCGTGATCGCGGCGCCATTGCTCATTGGTTTCTTCGCCATCAGCGTGCAGCGGCTGTTGTTGACGCCGCCACCCACGCAACCCGCGCCGGCTTCACCCGTCGCTACCCCGGCAGCGACTGACTGAGACTGCATGCGGAGTGAGGGTTCCTTGCCGAGACACGGGTGAGAGATGTCTCAGAGCAGCCACGTCTTCATACTGTTCCAGATTAGAGGACCTGAAGCACGCGCTCAACGTTCTGGGACTCCCAGAGGGTGGGGCCGCCAAACCGCTGCGCCTTGGTTCTCGTGTGGTCGACATGTCGCAGCCACGCAAGCAGCAACACCTGCCGCCTTCCGATATGGCTTCCGGGCAACGTTCTCCACGCCGATGAAAGAAGAGCCCGTTCCTCGCGGGTCCAGATAGGTTCGCGCAAGAGTGTGCTCACCACGATGCCCATTTCCTGCTGCCGCTCGATCATCCTCATCGAGAGGATGAGATGCATGACATCAAGGAGGGGCAATCCTGCTGCCTCGGCCAGATCCCAGTCGATGATCCCGGTCACCGTCTGCGCATCGTCCGCGATCAGGACGTTGCCTGGCCAGTAATCGCCGTGGATCCAACTCAGGGCCAGTGACCGGTCGAGGAGCGCTTTGCGAAGTTCTGATCGCAGGCGCCCGATCGATGGCCGATAGTTGCTCCACCCGGGTCGGGACGCGCTGAGTTCCAGGAGGGCATCGATGGGATCATCGACCCAGGGCCGAAGCCGCTCGGCGTCAATGAGCACTGTGGTCGCTGTCTCATGGTGCAGTACCCGGATCGCCTTCGCCATGGAATCCTGCAGACGTTGCCGGTCACCGCCCGCGGAGAGGAATCGGGTTGCCGGCGTGCCGGGCAGCAGCCGCTCCGCCCGATAGACCATCCCGTCTTCCTCACCGGTCGCCAGCACCAGCGGCAGCACGCTGCGCCAGTCACCGAGGCAGGTTTCGGCCCGCAGCGCTCGGATGGTGGCAGTCTCCCGCTCCAGATTGGATCCAGCGTCACCCTTCGGCGCGAGTTTGACGATGGCCACGGGCTGCTGCCGGGGAGGTCCCACCGTCAGGACCATGCGGTCGGCAATCGTGGGCACCAGCTGCACGGAAGTCCACCCGGCAGGGGCAGGCAGATCGGGCTGATTCGGGATTGCCGCTCGGACGCCTGGCAGGATCGTCCTGATTGCCCGCTTGCGCTGGCCCCGACCGGTCAGCCACCCGAGAAAACGGCGGGCGGTAGATGTTAATCCCAGGGCTCCCAGGACCGATTGCGCGCCGAGGAGCAAACGAAGCTTCATGCGCGATTCGCCATTGTCGGTCTGGGTGCCTCGACGGGTGGAGTGCGTCGTGCTTTCGTCCGATGGGAGGCCAACCACGAGTGGCAGACCGGCCGCGGCAAGCGTCATTGCGGCGAGGAGACCGACCCCGAGTTGGGGAGACCAGACGTTGGCGTAGATCATGGCCAGCGCGGTGAGGGTGGCCATCGTGACACTGAGGGCGATCGCCAGCATGATTTCGCCGAGGCGATTCCGAATCGCCAGCAACTGCACGACCGCCATGCCCGGACAGAAGCCGAGAAACCACAGAGCCACGAGCGGACGCAGGGGCGAGCCGAAATCGGCAACGACGAACAGGAGCGCCAGAAGCGCGCTCACGGGCAGCACCACGGTCCAGGCGCGAAGTGTCCCTAACATTTGGCCAACGCCGCGGGATCGTCACGGATGGTCAGGATGACGGCGTCCGGATCGACAAAGATGGGCTCGACGCAGGGGAGGCTGACCATTTTGTCGACCACGGGCTGAATGGAGCACGCTCCGAGCAATCGCGTGGAGGCCAACTGGCTGCGGGTGACGATCAGATACGACGCCGGAGCATGCTCCGTCGTCCCGGGATAGATGGGATCTTTCAGCAGTGAGAGCAGGTCGTCGACGGAGTACTCGCATTCCGCGTAGGGAGGATCATCGACCGCGATCACGATCGGGTAGTACGAGAATTTCTCATAAATCTGATCCCGGATCGGGTACGTCGATGTGCCCTCGATGATGAGCGATTCTTCCGGCGCGATACGGTAGAGGTAGCGAGTGGCTGCCACTTCACCGTCCGTGAAATGGTTCATTTCTTCCTTGCCGTAGTAGGCGAGGCTGAACCCGGCCAGCATTGCGCCGCAAAGTACCATCGTCACCAGCGCTGTCCACCAGGAACGACCCAGGGTCGGCATCGGATAAAAGAATGCGGCCGCGAAAAATGCCAGGAATGGCAGGCTGAAGAGGTAGACCCGAAACACGACCTCGCCGCCGTACGAGCTTCCGGCAAGAATCAGGATCGAGCTGCCAGTCAGGAGAATGGGAACAAGGTCCCGGTATCGGTGTCGAAGCCGCCGCAGGATGCCCAGGAGGGCAAGCAGCCCGATACCGCCGCTGAGCGCCCGGCCGGCGAGTGCGATGACCCGCATGCTGGGATCGGCGCGTGACGTATCGATAAGGGTGTCGGCAACGTTGCCTTCCGTCTGGCCAAAGGAGGCGATTTCGTCAAGGAGATGCTCCTGCGTGAAGAGCAGCGCGCCAGTAATCATCCAGGCCACGGTCAACACCATGAACAGGACTGGCAGGCCGCGCGCTCGGCAGCGGTCAAAGAACACGAGCGCCAGGATCGCCAGGATCGTCAGGAATGGCGTGAGCTGGTGCGTGGTGGCGATGACCGCAAAGAACAGGATGGCTGCCGCGAGCAGCGAACGCTGTTGCCAGAGTGGCGCCTCCCCGGCAGCCGAATCGGTAGGCTGGGCGGGGCCGAGGATGCGATCCAGGAGGGAGAACACAAACCGAACAGGTTGCCACTGCCAGAAGAAGAGCGGGGGCCGATTCGGATCATGGCCCAACCAGGTGAGGCAGATCCATATGATCAAGAGATGGAGCACGTAAACCGTGGGTTGCGGCGCGAAGTAGTCCTGACCCACCCACGCCGAGAGCACGAACAACCACACGCCCAGCCAGATCAACCGGCGGTCGCTCGTAAAGCGCTGGAGAACCAGGAAGACCGCTCCCGCGAAGAGGAGATTGAACGCCACGGGCGCCCACGCCGCTATATCAAGGGCGGTCTCCAATCCGGCTGCTTCCGTGAGCAGCGCGGCAAAGGCAAAGAAGCCCGGCCAGTTGTGGTAGGCATTCAGGAGCCCAATCCCGGGATCGACGGCGCCATTGCGCTGGATGTAGTCGACGATGCCAACGTGTTTCCATGCCCATGAATAACGCAAATGCGCATACAGGATCGGCGGCGTCGCATGCAGGACAACGATCAACGCAACGACGTGCGCCGCCAGGATCATGGCTGGCGAGCGGTCGCGATTGACCATGAAGGTGAAGCTCACGATCAGGATGGCCAGCGCGGCAAAGAAGGTGACCGGAAAAAGCGGCACCAGGCCATAGGCCCCGATGCGGCTCACATCGATCGAACGCAGCGAGATCGCCCAGAGCAGCACGGCAAGCAGCAATGCTGCCAATGGGAAGCCCACCTCCGGGCGGGCCAGGGCATGGGAAACGCGACTGGAATGCTGTGCCCATGCGCCTCGCCGATGGCGAGACGATGCGCCACCCACCCATTGATCGCTTCCCATCTGCGGCAGGGCCATTAACTCGTCCTCGCCTGGTCACCCGAGTACAGCCGGCGCAGGCGGAATGCCAGCAAAAACGCGAGAATCGTTTGGCCCACGAGCCAGGCGATCCCGATGCCGTTCAACCCGTAGGTCCGCAGCAGTATCAGGCCAAGCCCGAGCACAAACCCACAGGAGACCGCCTGGATCGCGACGACCTCGATGACGTGTTGCCGGATGCGCGCCAGGGCGAGTGCAAAGGCAACGATGACTTGCGGGATGGCGGCAAGCGCCAGCAGGCGCAGAAGGGTCGTCCCTTCGGCCGCGTAGTCCTCGCCGAAGATGCGCAGGACGAAGGGAGCCAGCACGAGGATCCCCGCCACGCCAACGCCAACGAGAAGGAGCGTATGTTTGAGGATGCTCCATCTCGATTCGCGCATTGTCGACTTATCCCACACTGACTCGACTGTCAGCGACGTCATCGTGGCGGTGGAAACCAGTTGCAGATTGTAGGCAATGTTCCAGCTCTGATAGAAGTACCCGTTCATCTGCGCGCCGAGAATCTGCGTCACCAGCACGGGCGGCAGAAAGGTCGTCGCGAGCCGCAAGAGTGACCCGATATAGTCTCCGGCAATGTACCCTCGAATCTGGCGCAGCCCGACGGCAACGGCATCCACTGGCGCGCCTCGTTCATGCAGGGGTATGAAGCGGCGGAAGATCAGCACATTGACGGGAAGCACCACAAAGAGGACAGGCAGGGTCCAGGAAGCGTAGAGACCGCGATACCCGAAGGAGGCGAACGCCACCAACAGGATGATCTTCAGAATGCCATAGGCAATGTTCTCGATCGGCACCCATGAGGTGCGGCGCAGACCGGTGAGCACGCCGTCCTGATTGACAAAAACACACCAGCACATCGTCGAGAGGACAAACCAGACGCCGAGCCACGGTTCGTCTCGCAGGAATCGGAGCGAGGAAAACCAGAGAGTGAGGCTCGCGACGAAGATGCCAGCGACGAGGAGTGCGGTTCCGGCGATCACGAGGTAGGTCGAAGCCACCAGCCGAGCCGCGTCTCGCCTCGCGCTGGGCAGAAAGCGGACCATGACGGCGGCGAGATTGAGCTGGGCCACGCCGGCGAGAAACGTCATCGCCGATATCGCCGCGGCGCCGAGTCCGACGTCACTCGCGGTGTAGAGCCGCGCGGCCAGAACCCAGTACACCATCCCCAGCACCGCCGTCGCGCCCGTGTTCAGGATCAGCGCGAAGGCGTTCGCGAATAGTGGCGATTGAGCGTACCGCGAGAGGAATGCCGTCAAGAACATCGCGTTGCCGGGAACCCGAGGAGCCACACGTCACCGCACGCCGCCGGCCAATCGAATTTCCCGTGCGCTGGCTCCGGGCAAGACGGCCGCTCTGTGGCCGCAACGCTCCGCTTGCGGCGCCGATCCGACTCGCGCGGCATCAAGGCACGATGCGTTGGCCGAATGCCCGGTCATCACTGCAGAACTCCGTTTCCGAACTCGCCACGGAGTGTCCAGCGAGCCCGTTTCATTGGCCACCCAGCATCGGCCTGGCGCAGAGCGCAGGCCCGCACACGGAGAGCCCCGATTCGGCCACAGAAATCTTGATCGATCCCAGCATAGTCAACGCCGTGGGAAGCGGACAAGAAACGCCCCGGAACGGCAACATCTTCGCGATTCATCAAGAATTCTCTGATAACTAAAGCACTTGTATGTACTTCTGCATAATCTCTTTACTATTTTGCGAATTATCGCCTATATGCGAGTTCACGCTCTCAAAATGCCATAAATCCCGACAATTGTGTGGCATAATTCACCGTTGGTCAACTGGTACGTGGTGCTCGTGCAGCGCCCGGTACGGCCAGAGGCGGCATGCCAGGGCAAGGTTGGCTGTTAGCATCCCTCCCCTACATGTGTCGTCCGATCCCGACAGAGAGAGAAGCATCTTGAGACCCGCACGATTTGATTCACTCGCTCGCGTGCTATCCGGGTCTTCGACCCGCAGGAGCGCCGTGCGACTTGTCGCAAGCGCATTCCTGGCGGGGGGCTCGGCGCGGCACTTCGGGGGCGACGCGGCGGCAGGAGCGGACGATTGTAGCCCAGGTGAGCCATGCGTAGGCGCTGCAAGCGAGTCGTCCGTCCGACAGAGTGCCGACCACATCCACCCGTCCTGGGATCCTGATCGGTGGGAACTATCCCTGGATGAATCGTTCGACGGAACGGACCTGGACGACGAAACCTGGCGCACCCGTTTTCCCTGGGGGCGCGACCGCAGCAGCGTTGGCGAACTGCAGTGGTACGTGCGGGATGATCTGGAGCGGTCGGACTTCTTCCAGGTTGCGGACGACCGGCTCCGCATCGTCGCCGACCGGTGTGTGTTGCCCATGGAGCCCGATCGCGAATTCTGCTCGGGGCTCCTTTCCACGCACGAGTCGTTCTCGCAGGAGTATGGCTACTTCGAGATCCGGGCCCGCATGCCCGCGGGCCAGGGGCTGTGGCCGGCGTGCTGGTTGTTGCCGCTGGATGAATCGAGGCAACGGGAAATCGACATCTTCGAAATCCTCGGACACGAGCCGAACATCGTCCACATGAACGTCCATTACACCGATGAGGACGAAGAACAGACGGCGATTCCCGGCGAATTCACGGGGCCCGACTACTCGCGGGCCTACCACACCTTCGCGATCGACTGGAATGAGGAGCGGATTGTCTGGTACGTGGATGGCGTGGAGCGTCACCGGGTGAGTGAATCCGAAGCGGTGCCTTCCGGCCAGTTCTACCTGATCGCCAATCTGGCCGTCGGTGGGCACTGGCCGGGCCATCCGGACGAGACCACCCCGTTCCCGGCCCACCTCGACATCGATTTCATCCGCGCCTATCGACGCCGGTGAACCTTCCCGGCCATGGAAACGGAGACGCCGAGCCCATGCGTCCGGGCATGGGCAACCGTCGGCGAAGGTCCCGGCGTGCTTTCGCCCGTGTTCAGGTTCCGCGCCGCAGGGTGAGCACCAGTCGAGGCTGCAGGAAGAGGTTGTCTCGCGAGACAAAGCCAATGCCGTCGTCTGACCGTGGCTGAAGTGCGAAAGCGTACGATCCGTTGCCCGTCACCACCTCGCTGACGTCGAAATCGATCCACGAGCCCTCGGTAATGCTAGCCACTGACCCGAAGGGTCCTTCGGTGATCTCCGGCCGGCTCTCCCACGTCACGCTGGACTCCGACCAATCGGCGTCAGCACTGAACACTTCTGGGCCACGACCCGTCGTCTCGCCTGGGGGCGCGTACAGACGCAGGTGGGCGTTTTCGACGGACGCGTCAATATCCGCAACCTCGAAGAGCAGGTAGGTCCAGGCCAGCGGGTCTGAATCGACCTCCAGCGTGGCTTCCGACCCGAAATTGGCGGAGGCGTCCTCCTCGCGGACGGTGGCGTCAGCCACAGCGGGGAACTCGCGCACGAGCGCGTTGCAGACGCCAGAGCCGGCGTCGGTGAAGGACTGCCCTTCAACCGGGATGAACTCCCAGTCATACGACCCCGGGCGCAACACCATCTTGAGGATGCCCCAATCCTCGTCGTTGCGCACCTCGCTGTTGGCGATGGCCGGGCCGATCGGGTAGTGGCCGACGCCGCCAGTCCCGACGACGATCTGGCGGATGCCCTGGCGGTCATCCCGAACGCCGTTCGGAGTCTGCGGGGCAAACCGCTCGTAGTTGTGCTCGTTGCCGGAAAGGACCACATCCGCGCCGGCCTCGTAGAGGGCGTCCCAGAATGCGCTCATCGCCGGATTGCTGCCGTGTGTGGTGCCGGAACTAAAGCGGGGAGCATGGATGGCCGCCAGGGTGCAGGCCGCCGGATTCGCCGCCAGGTCTTCCCGCAGCCATTGCTCCTGGGGAGAGCCCTCCTCGCAGCCGCCGATCTTCGAGCAGTTGGCATTGAGGACCACAATGTGCCAGGCGCCCAAATCGAAACTGTAGTAGCCCTTGTCCCGGTCGCCGGCCACTTCGCCAAAATAGTCAAAGTAGCCGGATGCTCCCGGCGTGTTGTACTCGTGGTCGCCCAGGGAGGGGTAGGTGCGGTCCTTGTGCCGGCCCCAGGTCGGTTCGTAGCACTCCTCGAACTCCTCCGGCGTGCCCGACTGGTACGCCGTATCGCCCAACAGGAGAATCGTGCCTTCGTGGTCATCCAGCAGATCGGCGGTCAAGTCGTCGCCGATAGAATCGCAGGCGGCGATGTCTCCCGCCGCCAGAAGCACGACCGTATCGCCGTCTTCATCGATTGAGTCCTGCCTCGCCACGGCCACACCCGACAATGCGCCGGTTCGGCGGCCAGGGAACGTATCGAGTGGAGTAATCGCTGACAGCACACCAGCCGCTGCGGATTTCAGCAGGAGGCGAATCAGGTGACGGCGAGAGGCAGACTTGGCGAAGGAACGCGCCAGGTTATCGAAGTGCCGGTCATCCACCTTGCCTGGGACCCCTTTGCATTGGCAGGAACAGCGCGCGTTCTATTGCCTCCGGCAGAGGCTCCTGGCAACGATGTTCGCAACTCATATCGTTGTGTGGACTCGTGAAAATGGGAGCAGATTGCGCGTCACGATGCTCAAAGTCAGGGAGCACAAACTGCTCGACATGCTCTATCGGGAACATGAGGGCAATGATACCAGTGAGCCGCCAGCACGCCCGGCCGGCGCGAACACATTCTTCATGAGAAAAGGCATTGCAGGCGGCCGCTCCCGCTTCCCCACGGGCAACGCGTAATTCTGCCCCGGTGCAGGCAGCTTGGCCAACGGTTTGCCAGGCGAAATACGCTACGCTAACAACCGGAATGCAGGGCGATACGAGGCACGAGCACCCGGCGAGCACTGATGGCCCGTGGCAGCGCCGGTACGATCCCACGCGCCTGTCAGTGCGTGGAGCGAGAGGGGCGATAGCAGAGTGAGTCGAGACATGCTGGACGCGGGACGCGTGCTCGTCACCGGTGGGGCGGGCTTCATTGGCAGCCATCTCGTCGATCAGCTTGTGCGCACCGGCGCCCGCGCCATCGTGCTGGACGACTTTTCCAGCGGCGACGCAGCGAACCTGCCCGCAGACATCGAGGTCATTCGCGCCGATATCGCCAACCCGGAGACCATCGAGGCCATTGCCGCCGCCCGGCCAGACGCCATCGTGCACGCCGCCGCGCAGGTCAGCGTGCCACGTTCGATGGCGGATCCGGACCGTGACCGGGCCGTGAACCTGGTCGGGACGGAGCATGTCCTCGCCGGCGCGCGGGCCGCCGGGGGTGCTCGGGTCGTCTTCGTCTCCACCGGTGGGGGCATCTACGGTGAAACGCCCGAGCCGGCCACCGAGCAGACCTTGCCTCGGCCCAAGGCGTACTACAGCATCCACAAATACGCGGCGGAACGCTACCTGGAGCTTTCAGGCTTGCCGTACGCCATCGCCCGACTGGCGAATGTGTATGGCCCGCGCCAGCGTAGCGACCTCGAAGGCGGGGTGGTCGCCATCCTGGCCGAGCGCCTGGCGGCCGGGTTGCCGATCACCATCTACGGCACGGGCGAGCAGCGGCGCGACTTCGTGCATGTCACGGATGTCGTGCGTGCCCTGGTCGCCATGCTGCAAGCCGGAACCAACGGCATGTGGAACGTGGGCACCGGCACGGTGACCACGGTGAATGAGCTGCTGCGGGAAACGGAAGGCGTCTTTGGCGCTGCGACATCCATCGCACATGTCGCGTCACGGCCGGGGGATGTGTTCCAGTCCTGCCTCGCCGTCGATGCCATCCGGCGTGATCTCGGCTGGGCCCCCACCGTGTCCCTGGCTGACGGCCTACAGACGCTTGCCGGGCCCGTTGACTGACACGCGCCGGCGCCGGGTGCAGGGCGTGCCGTCGGCTCTCTGGCACGAGGTGCATCACGCGCTCGCTCACCCCTGGCGCCGGTTCGCCCTCGGGTTGGGGCTGTTCCTTCTCATCCTGGGCATCGACCACTGGTTACTTGGCGGGCCCCACACACTGCTCGCGACCGGGATCGCCGATGAGACGGCCCACCTCTCGACGATGGTGATCCTCCTCCTGGCGTTCCCCGCGCTCAGGAACGTGGGCTTCATCGCCGGCTGCCTCGCCGGCTCAGTCGCGATTGATCTCGATCACATCCCGCTGTTTCTCGGCTCCAATCTCCTGACCGAGCAGACGAACCGGCCCTTCACGCATGGCTTGCTGACCATCGTCATCGTGCTGGCGGTGTCGGTCGTGGCGAGAGAAACCTGGAGATTCGTTGGCCTTGGCGTGGCCGTTGGTCTCGCGGCGCACTTCCTGCGCGATATGGCCACCTCCACGGCTGGCGCGCCGCTCCTGTGGCCCATCTCCGCCACCGGGTTCATGCTGCCCTACCCACTCTATGCCGCGGCCCTGGCCAGCGCGGTCGCACGCATGGCGGTCGTCGCAGCGTTGTCGTCTGGCAGCGAGACACGACAAGGGCCAGGTCGATAGCCCTGGCCCTTGTCTCATTATCTTGTTCGACTATTGGTTCAGTAGGGTTGGTGAATTACGCGCGGGCAGTAACCGGGTTCAGGGTCGTGGTCCAGCCAGCAACGGCCTCGCGGCCAATGGCCTTGAGTACGCGCCAGCCATCCGGGAAGGTGCGCAGGTTGCTCTCGCCGTGGATGCGCTCCGCTTCGAAGCTCGGCACCTCGACCACGTTCAGGCCGGCACGCAGGGCGCGGACATTCATGATCGTCTCGATCTCGAAGCCGTCGCCATCCAGCTCAAGCTGGGGCAGAACCCGGCGCCAGAAGGCGTTGTAGCCGTAGCAGAGATCAGTGAAGGTGCCGCCGAACAGGACCTTGACCAGGGTGGTGAAGCCCCAGTTCCCGAACCGGCGCAAGTGAGACATGTCGGAGGTGCCACCGCCAGCCGCGAACCGCGAGCCCTTGACGAAGTCCGCGCCATCCACCAGCGCCTCAACGAACGCCGGAATCTCGGACGGCTGCGTGGAACCATCGGCATCGATCATGACGATGATATCGCTGGTGGCGGCATCAAACCCGGCGCGCAGGGCATCGCCCTTGCCGCGGCCCTCCTGGCGCACCACCTTGATGGACGGCATCAGGTACTCGGCGACGGCAATCGTGCTGTCCGTGGAGTGGCCATCCACCAGGATGACCTCGTCAACCCAGTCAGGAATCATCGGCAGTACGTGCTCGAGGTTCTGGGCCTCGTTCTTCGCCGGAACAATGACCGAAACAGTTGCGAATTCGTTGCTATTACTGCGGTGTGCCATTGCCATCCCCTGTCCCGGTGCATTTCTGTCGGTTCATCTTTACTAATGACAAGACTAGGCTCGGGGCGGGGTTTCCTCATGGGCTGTGGTCCCGACTTCGGCAGGAAGTGCGTCCCAACTCTCGGGGGACAAATGTCCCATATTCACGACATGTTTAAGGCAGGTGCATATATGGAACATCTGGGAAGATTTGAGGCTAAAATAGTCGCCAGTTTCCGGTAGAAATGAATTGCATCACAAGGTCTATGGCATGGGGATGGCGTGGTCAATTGCCCCGAGAACGTCTGAGAGCCGGGGGCTCACCAACGCGTGGTCGGTTCCATCGACACGCCGAATCAGCGTGTCCTCGCCCTCGGGGTAGAGGAGCAGGATGGCAACTTCGAAGCCGTGCGTCTTCTCCAGCACGCGGCTGCAGATGACGACGGCCGGGCGCAGGTGGGCAACCGTCGTGTCGAGATCGGCAGGGTCGATCTCCATGATGCGGAGATTGGGCCGAAGAAGCGGCAGTTCCGTCGCCAGGAGCGAGCGGTAGGTACACGGCTCGTTGGCGAGCAGGACAAGTGGATAGGTTTCCAAAAGGCATTGTCCCAACGCGAAGGTGCGCACCTGCGAGCCAACCGAATTGGGCCACGTCGCCCACGCAGCGGTCAGCGTAGGACCTGGGTTGCGGTCAGAAATGGGTAAATTGTCCCGATCCCTGCCGCCCGTCCGAGCGTGGCCGAACCACCTGCACACGCACGACATGACCCCGTGCCACGTACTCTATGTACTAGGTAATCTCGACAATGCCGTAGCGAACAGCCACGATCAGGGCCTGCAACCGGGATTCGACACCCAGCTTGTTCAGGATGCTGACCATCTGGTTGCGCACGGTCTTGGGGCTCACGTAGAGGCGCTCGGAAATCTCCTCGTCACCCAATCCTTCAGCCAGGAGCTGCAGGATTTCGCGTTCGCGTGGGGTCAACCGGTCCGTGACCGCCGAGACTTCCCGTTCGGTCGAGCGCTGCTGATCATTGAGCCGCAGCAACTCGATCGCCTCCCTGGTCCCCAGGATCGACTCACCCGCGCTGACTTTGCGCACGGCGGCAACGATCTCGGCAGCCGGCGCGTCCTTCAGCAGAATGCCAACGGCGCCAGCCGCGACCGCGTCCGCATGACGCCGGCGATCCCCGCTCGCGGTGAGCACAATGACCTGGATTTCGGGATTGGCCCGATGCATGTCGTGGATCAGGGTGATGCCGCTCCCGTCTGGCAGGTCCAGGTCCACCAGGGCGACATCGACATCGCCCATGACGTGGCCAAGCAGTTCACGCGCGGCGTGTATCGATCCTGCCTCGCCCACAATCGCGACGTCGGTCTCGAATTGCAGGCGAAGAGCCAGAAGCTCCCGAAACGATGCATGATCATCAACCAGGAACAGGCGGATCACGCGGCTACCTCAACTGAGAATGCAAACGTCGCCCCTTCACCGGGTGCGGACTCGGCGATGAGTTTCCCACCGTGGGCTTCAACGATGCGTTTCGACAGGTAGAGACCCAGGCCAAGCCCGGAGGCCTGCGATCCGGCCTTCTGCCGGCCCCGGACAAACTTGGCAAAGATGAACGGCGCGTCCAGGGGGTCGATGCCAGGGCCGCTGTCAATGACCTCGATCCAGACCCGATCCCTGTCCCGCCTGGCCCGGATCCTGATTGGAGCCTTTGGCGGTGAGTATTTCGCCGCGTTCGTGATGAGATTGCGAAGCACCTGGGCAATGCGCCCGGAGTCCGCGATAACGTTCACACACGCAACCGGGTCAAGGAGAATCGGGTGATCTCCTGGCGCAGTCAGCGCGAAATCACGCGCCTCACCCAACAACGCACCCAGGGATACGACGCGGGGATGCAAGTCAAACGAGTCTCGTTCCTGGGAAGATGCGGCACGTAAATCACCTGCCAGCAGCCGCAGCGCTTTCGTCTCCAGCTCGATCAGGGCACGGGCTCGCTCCTGTTGCGCGGACAGGGCTTCCAGGCCGAGCACCTCGCTCGCATGCTGCACCGCGGCGATTGGTGAGCCGAGCTCGTGGGCAATCATGCCCGCGAACTCCGCTGATTCCGCGCGCGATTGCTGGGCATCTTCCATCGCGGCCCGCAGTTCGTCATATGCCTGCGCGTGTGCCAGCGCGCTCCCGGCCAGCCCAACGAGCAGTTGCGCAACCAGGATGTCCGTGTCACTGAACGCGCACGGCTCAGGGGCGGCAATGCTCAGCACCGCCATGACCTGGCCCCGGTGGAAGAGCGGCACGGCCAGGAATGAACGAATGCTGGCATCACGGGCCACCTGCGCTCTTGATGGCGAGACAGCGTCGAGGTCTGGAACGCTGTACAACGCTCCCGTGAGCATGCAGTGCCCCGTCAGCGTGGATGTCACGGGAAACCTGGTGTTCTCCCATCCGGCCGTAAATCCTTCATTAACGGGAAAATAAAGCTCGTCGCCATCCCGAACGGCGATGCTCGCCCCAGTAGCGTCTGTCAACGTCATGGCATGTCGAGCCAGAATGCGCATGACCGCATCGCTGTCTGGCAGCGCGGCAGCTATCTCCGTCTGGGCAGCAACGATGGCCGCCAGCACGGGCGCCCCAGCCTGCACTGGCGTTGGCAGAGAAGGCTTCATGTGCGTCTTCTTTCTGCAACTCCCATCAGTGCATCACAGATTGCAGGCCAGCATAATAAACTGGAGATGATCGTGCTGCGTCATGCATGATTCCCGTAGACATTCCTGCCGCGCACCCAGAACTTCGTCCCAAAGCCCGTCCAGGGCCGTCTCCGACGACGAGGAACTCGTCCGATTTTGCCACGACGCGGGGCGCCAGCGATCAGTCTTCAGAGTTACGTGTGAGATTACCACTATGAAGTGTCAATAATGACAACCAAAAATTCGCACGCCACAGTTTCCAGGCCCGGGTAAGATGAGGGACGGACACTACGTATCTTCCAGGTCGATACCTCCACCGCCGTCAGGCCAGCTATCCGCGAGGAGATGGACCACATTCCACGGCCAAAGGAGCCCCTGATGCTACCGAAGCGACCAGGCGACGAACTGTGAGCCTCCCAATGCGTTCAGGCTCCCCGCCCACCTGTACGGTAGTCATCTGTGCATACTCGCTTGATCGCTGGTCAGACTTGCGCGAGGCGATCGCCTCCGTACAGCACCAGACCGTCGCGCCGTATGAAACGATTGTGGTCATCGATCACAATGACGATCTCCTGGCGTTGGTACGCAAGACATTCCCTGACCTCCTGGCCATCCCTAATCAGGGAACCCGGGGACTATCTGGCGCGCGCAACACGGGTGTCGCGGCTGCTGGCGGGAATATCGTGGCGTTTCTGGATGACGACGCCAGGGCAGACGCCGCCTGGCTGGAACATGTTCGCGAGCACTACGTCCAGCAGGATGTGCTGGGTGTTGGCGGCGCCGTTCTCCCCGATTGGGCTGGCGGCCGCAAGCCCGCCTGGTTTCCTGTTGAATTCCTGTGGGTCGTTGGGTGCAGCTACCGGGGCCAGCCGACCAGCCTGCAGCCTGTCCGCAACCTCATCGGCGCGAACATGTCCTACCGCCTGGACGCACTGCGCGCTGTCGGTCCCTTCCGCGAGGGCATCGGGCGGGTGGGGTTACGCCCGATGGGGTGTGAAGAGACGGAGCTGGGCATCCGGGTGCTGAACGCATTCCCCAGGGACCAGGTGCTGTATGACCCGGCGGCCATCGTCTGGCACCGGGTGCCCCGGAGCCGCATGGGCCCGCGCTATTTCCTGCAACGGTGTTACGCCGAGGGCCTGTCCAAGGCCCTGGTCGT
>JALYWD010000105.1 GCA_030852885.1 Chloroflexota bacterium
GCGCCGCGCTGCGGAGCGGTGTCCCTGCTGGCCACGCTGGCGTCCCAGCCGTGCTCCAGCAGTGCAAAGGCGGCGTTCAGCGCGGCCAACGGTTCGGCGGTTGGTGCGATGAACGGGTGCATCTCCAACGCAAAGTGCGCCAGCGCCATGCACCGCAGGTCATCTGGCGCCGCGCCGACCTCTGCGGCAATGGCCCGCGCCAGCGCGCCTTCGAAACGGTGCCACATCTGCCGGGCGTAGGCGGCCACCGAGGGTGATTCTTCGATCAGCCGGTGCATGGGCGCCATGCTCTCCGGCGTCATATCACCCTCGGTCAGGCGCTGCTCCATATAGCGGCGCAGCGCCTCCGGAATGGACACGCCTGGCGGGCGGCCCCGCACGGCCTGCACCAGTTCCGCCTCGATCTCCGCATCCTCATCGAAGACCAGGCTTTCCTTGCTGGGAAAATACTTGAAGAGGGTCGTCACCGATACGTCGGCGGCGTCGGCGATTTCGCGCACGCCGACGGCGTCGAAGCCGCGTTCCGTGAACAGGCGGAACGCGACTTCGCCCAGCTTGCGCCGGGTCGCCAGCTTCTTGCGGTCTCGCAGGCCCATCCGTTGCGTCATGCCAAAAGCATAGCCGAAATGTGAATGCATTCCAATTGTGTACCTGTTACAGTTATTGAGCGGACGCACCTTGCTGCTGGCGAACAGGCCTGCGCCGGACAAGGCGTGACCCCACGAACATCGTACGTAAGGAACATGGAGTTCCCGATGCATCACTCGCAACCGTACGCCGTGCAGGCGTGCGGACTCATCAAGGCGTTCGACGGCAAGCGGGCCGTCGATGGTATCGACCTGGAGGTGGCCGCCGGCACGATTTACGGCGTCCTGGGTCCCAACGGCGCAGGCAAAACCACCACCCTGCGCATACTCTCCACCCTGCTCCGCCCGGATGCCGGCACGGCCAGCGTCTTTGGGCACGATGTCGTGCGCGAGGCGCAAACCGTCCGCGGCCTGATCGGCGTGACCGGGCAGGATGCCTCGGTGGATGAGGCATTGAGCGCGGAGGAGAACCTGTACATCTTTTCCCGGCTGCATGGGTTCGGGCACGCCGCCGCGCGGCAGCGCAGCCGGGAGTTGCTGGCCGAGTTCGGGCTGAGCGACGCCGCCAAACGACCGGTCAAGCAGTTCTCCGGCGGCATGCGCCGTCGCCTCGATCTCGCCGCCAGCCTCATCTCCCGCCCGCCGCTCATCTTCCTGGATGAGCCCACCACCGGGCTTGATCCCCGTACTCGCACCCAGATGTGGCAGACCATTCGCACACTGGTAGCGGCTGGCTCGACCGTATTGCTGACCACGCAGTACCTGGATGAGGCAGACCAGTTGGCCGGCCGCATCGGTGTCATCGACCGGGGCCGGCTTGTGGCAGAGGGCACGCCCGATCAGTTGAAAGACACCGTGGGTGCGCGCACGCTGCAGATCACCGTGGCGGACCGCGCCCAGATGGCCCGCGCCTGCGCCACCATCGCGCGGCTCCTGGGAGTGGAGCCGGCGCTTTCGCCGGAACAGAGCGAACTCAGCGCTCCCCTGGCCGACACCAGCGTGGTCACGGACCTGCTGATCGCCCTGCGCGACCAGGGCATCGAGATTGGCAGCCTGGCCGTGCAGAAGCCAACCCTGGATGAAGTGTTCCTGACCCTGACCGGGCGCACCCCGGCGGAAGAATCCGCCGTAGACGAGGGCCTGGCAGCATGATCGCCATGGCGCAGCCCGAACCGCTGCAGCGCACCCCGGCCAATCGGGTCAGCCTGCGGCAGACGCTTTACGACACGCTCATCATGGCGCAGCGCGGGCTGCTGAAGATCCGGCGCTCGCCAGAGCAACTGCTCGATGTCACGCTGCAGCCGATCATCTTCACGCTCCTCTTTACCTTCATCTTTGGCGGGGCCGTGGCCGGGAACGTAGCCGCCTATCTGCCGCTCGTCATTCCCGGCATCCTCGTGCAGTCCGTGCTCACGGGTTCCTCCGCGACAGGCACGCAACTGCGTGAGGATATGGACAAGGGCGTGTTCGATCGCTTCCGCACCCTGCCGATGGCGCGCATTGCGCCGCTGGCCGGCGCGTTGACGGCCGATATCGTGCGCTATCTGATCGCCATTACCATCACCATGCTGATGGGCGCTGTACTCGGGTGGCGTCCGGGCGGCGGCGCGGCTGGTGTGGCCGGTGCGGTGCTGCTGCTGGTGGCTTGCGCCTGGGCGCTCAGTTGGATCTTCGCCTACCTCGGCGTCATCTCGCGATCGGCGGCTGGCGTGCAGGGTATCTCGTTCCTCGTGCTCTTCCCGCTCACGTTTCTCTCGAATGCCTTCGTGCCGGTCGATACCCTGCCGGACTGGCTGCAGCGCTTCGTCGCCATCAACCCGGTGACGCACCTGATCAACGCGCTGCGCGATCTGCTGGGACAGGGAACCTTCGGGCAGGAGGGGCTGCTGGCGCTGGCTGGCGCGGCCTGCCTGGTGGCGGTGATGGCTCCGCTGACCGTGCGGGTGTACAAGACACGAGTGTAAGCCACAACTGTCTCGAGAAGCCTTGCGCTCTCGGGGAGATGCTGGACCTGGTCAAGGGCCTGGTGGGCGAGGCGTAGCCTGTGCACATGGCGCGGTCCGGAGTGTGCAATGGGGTGGGATAGCTGAAGAATCTCCCGCAGTGAAAGGCTCACTCATGCCAGGTTCTTCTCCCGCCTCTCACCTGTGGCGTGAAGCCGGTTTTGATCAGATGTGCCATGACCTCAATAATCCCCTGATGGTGATCCGTGGGCGAACGCAACTCGTAGAGCGCGCCATCCTGCGCTCTACAGCGTTGTCAGAAGCCGAGCGCGCGTACATCCTGCACAGCCTGACCGCGATTGAAGCGGCGGTGCTGGGGATTGTGGAGATGATTGACGACACAAATCCATCCCCCCGGGTTGGCCGCTCAGGAAGCAGGACGTCCCGCATCGGGCCACACTCTTCCTGAGCCGCCAGCGGTCAAACCTGGAAGGCACCGCGTATGCAATGTTCTTCTCGTGTGACACCGTCACACAGAAAGGAGCCATCAATGGCGACGAAGATCGAGCGACGCGACGATGTGAACCCGAAAGAAGGACTTCGCGAGTATGGCGATGTCCAGTTCGCCGATCCGGTCAACCACAAGTACCCCATTGACTCCGCTGAGCACGTACGTGCTGCCCGGAGTTACATCAACCACAAGGACAACGCGGCCAAATATGACGCTGATGAGGTGAATGCCATCAAGGCGCGCATCAGGAAGGCCGCGGAGAAACACGGGGTGGAGATCAGCGCGGACTGACCAGCACCTACGCATCCCTGCCATCCCCTCGTCCACGAAAGCTCGTGGACGAGGGGATTTTGTGTGTGAGTGCAGCGCGTGCCGCCAGCAGGGCGTGAGAGAGGTCTTGGCAACCAGCATCTCGTCCTGTAGGCTGTCGATGGCGAACATGCGTTCGGATTCTGGCAGGGGGACCGTGATGGGCGAGTGGCTGACAGTCGGCGATACCGGGCATCAGGCGTATCTGGCACGGCCAGTAGGCGGCTCTGGGCCAGGCGTACTGGTGCTGCACGCCTGGTGGGGCCTGACGCCTGTCTTCACGCAGGTCTGTGATGATCTGGCCGCGCAGGGCTACGTAGCCTTGGCGCCCAGCCTCTTTGCCGGCGGTGCCACCGCGGACACCATCCCCGAGGCGGAAGCGTTGCGGGACGCGCAGGACGAGGCGGCGGTAGTGCGGCCAGTCCTGCTGGCCAGTGCTGATCTGCTGCGGACCCTGCCCGGAGTCAACCCCTTGCCGCTGGCCGTCATCGGCTTTTCGCTCGGGGCGTACTGGGCGTTTTACCTTTCCCAGGCGCGCCCGGAGGACGTGGGTTCGGTCGTCGTCTTCTACGGCGCGGGCGAGGGGAATTTCCGTGAGACACAGGCAGCCTACCTGGGTCACTTCGCCGAGCAGGACCCCTACGAGGACCCGGGCTACGTCCGGGAGCTGGAGCAGATGATCCGCGACGCCGGCCGTGAGGTCACCTTCCACGTCTACCCCGGCACGAAGCACTGGTTCGCGGAGCCCAACCGCCCGGAGTACGACGCCCCTGCGGCCGAACTGGCCTGGGTGCGCACACGCGAATTCCTGGCCGCACACGCCAGCCCCGAGGCATAGCCGCTGCAGGAGGCTTCTCAATCAGGAACGAGGATGACGTGAAGCACCGGAGGGCAGCGTATACGCTGCCCTCCGGTGCTTGTCCGTATTCAGAAACGCGCTAACGCGGGTAGGCCCACGTGGTCATGTCGCGCGAGGGGCCGTACTTGTTCGGGCCCGGGGTACCGGAGATGACCAGGAAGTAGAGCAAGACTAGCCATCCAATAATGGGGATGATGCTGATCAGCAGCCACCAGCCGGAGTGATCCGTGTCGTGCAGGCGGCGCACGGAGACCGCCAGGCCAGGGATGATGAGCGCCAGACCGACGATCGCCGCCACCGGTCCGGAGCCCTGCTGCATCCCGTTTACGGTCGTCTCATAGACGCGCCAGCCCAACGCGCGGTCGATGATGTTGGCGACGATACCCGCAATCCAGACGAAGACGACCCACCACCAGTACTCCGAACGGAGCGCCCGGCCACTGAAATTGGCGTAGTTGTTGAAGCCGGAGCGGACTGCCTCGACGAAGCTCATGATCCCCTTCTTTCAATGTGCAATACGACACGGTGCGGGTGCGCGCATCATGCCAAGGCAGAGGCCGTTCCGCAAGATGTCCCGGACC
>JALYWD010000114.1 GCA_030852885.1 Chloroflexota bacterium
CCGAGCGCCGCCAGCGCAGAGACGCGCCAGGCCGGCACCCGCAGGTAGGCCTGTCCCGCTTCCAGCACCGCATCCCACCGGCCCTCGATAGTGGCCGGCCCAAAAACCTGCAGGAGCGGCTGCGCACCGGAGAAGACGGCGAAGCTGGACATGCGCGCCATCGACTGCTCGTAGTCGTAGAGCAGCCGTCGCCGCTCGCGGAGATCGTCCGCGTGGTAGGCCATGGCGACCTCGATGATCTCCCACTTCAGGGTCGAGGCCGTCATGAAGGTACTGTCCAGGGCGCGGAACTGGTCCCGGGAGGCGGCGAACGCCGCCTGGGCGGCTGCTGACCGGCCAAGGCCCGCATCGACGAGGGCCAGGGCGATGTAGGCGCCACCAAGCTCGTTCCGCCGCGCTGGAGATTCGGCGTCGGCGTCCTCGGCCAGTACGGCTTCGGCAAATGCGCGCGCTTCGTCGTAACGCCCGATGAACGCCAGCCACTGGGCCAACAGCCCGCGCGATGGCACGTGCAGCCGCCCCATCCTGGCCAGTTCGGCCCGCTCCCGCGGGGGCAGGGCGTCCAGGGCTTTCACACAATCGCGTAGATCAGCGAGGACGCGTTGCCCCAGGAACCCCCGCAGCCGGGCCCGCAGCCAGCGCACGGCCAGCGCCAGCAGGGGATCCCGGGTGCCCTGTGCGGTGCGCTCGGCGGCGTCCAGGTGCGTGGCGGAGCGCGCCAGATCGACATAGCGGTACGACTCGGCCAGGTCCGCGTGCAACCAGGCCAGCGCATCGGACGGCCCATGCCGTTCGAGGAGCGGCAGCGCCTGCTCGTAGCGGTCGATGGCGTCCCGCGCGGCGTCGCGGCGTTCCGCGCGTTGCCCGGCGCGGATCAGCCATTCCACCGCGCGGCCATCGCCCGCCTGCATCAGGTGGAAAGCCACCGCTTCCGGCTCCGGCGAGGCCCGCTCCGCCAGCAGGTCCGCGACCTGCCGGTGCCAGGCGCGCCGTTGCAGCAGGGAGACACTCCCATACAGCGCTTCCCGAAAGAGCGCATGGCTGAAGACCAATGAAGTGTGATCCGGCGTTTCTCCCAGGAGGTGCGCGGCGTGCGCCTGTTCGACTGTCCCGGCGAGGATGTCATCCGAGACACCGGCAATGGCCTGCCACAACTCGATCGGGATGATCTGCCCGATGACGGCGGCGAGTTGCAACAGGCGCTGCGCGGACGCACCGAGCCGGGCAACGCGGTCATCGATGAGTTGCTGCACCAGGGGCGGGACGGGCGCCTGCGCGAGATCACCCAGTCGCCACCCCTGGGCGGTGAGTGTCACGATGTGCTCATGCTCCAGAGTGCGGAGAAGTTCCTCCAGGAAAAAGGGATTCCCCTCGGTGGAGCGCAGCAGGTGCGCGATCAGCCGGGCCTCGTCCTCAGCCGGCAACGTGTAGCGGGCAGCCACGAGACCCTGGATGTCATGTGCGCCGAGGGCACGCAGATCGAGCCTTAGCGGGCGCCCCTCGCGCACAAGTTGCGGCAGCACCCGATGCAGGGGCTGATTCAGCGTGAGTTCGTTGTCACGGAAGGTCGCGATGATGAGCACCCGCCACGCCGGGACGCGGCGCACGACCGCGCGGAGCAGGTCCAGACTCGCCTGGTCTGACCAATGCATGTCCTCCAACACGAGGATCACCGGGTGTTTGGCAGACAGCGCCGCCAGGAAGGTCGTGATCTGGGTGACGAGCGCGTCCTTGCTGCCGGCAATGTCTGTCAGGCCAGCGTCGTGGACGCCAGCGAGCAGGGAGGGGAGGCCTGCTTCGACTGGTGTATTGCGCAACAGTTCCACCCAGGGGGCGTACGGCGAGCCACTTTCCAGGTCGTAACAATACCCGGTGAGGACAACCGCGCCCTCGCGCCGGGCTGTGGCAACGAGCGCTTCGACCAGCGAGGTCTTGCCGATGCCTGCCTCGCCCGTGACGAGCGCGAATCCACCCGTGCCATCGCGGGCAGTACGCCAGGTTGCCTGCAGCGCGGTGGCATCGTCCTGCCGGCCGTAGAGACCCTCGGGGATGCTGGAGTTGGATATGTGGAACGAATGCGCACTCACTGCGGAACGCTCCGGCCCTTGCTCGTTCCGCAGCCCCGCTCATGCCTGCAGCGTGACCCAGCGGCGCATGAAAAATTGTCGCGATTTCCCGTGCAAAAGATATAGACAATGAGTAGTTTTGACCAGTATGGGGGGCGTGATTGCGTCCGGCATATGGTTAATTTTGACCATATGCAACGCTGAAACCCGAAAGGTATGCTCCGCGCTCAGCCAAGTGGGCGGCGATGCCAGCCGAGACACGCTGCCCCGTTGTCGCCTTTTTGGCCGGCGCCCGCCCGTTTGGCTTTCCCCTGTTCCTCTCTTCGTGGTCTTACTGGCATCCGGCTCGTGGAGCACCAACGCGCAGGCGGCGGAGCCAACCGCGGGTCGCACTGCAAAGGGCGCGTCGATCTGCGCGCTTCTGGCGCGGCATCCCTGAGCGGCTGTGGGCACTTTTGACCAGCCGGGGGTTCCAGCAACATCCCCGCGAATGGTCAATTTTGCGGCTGTCAGCGCGGTGCGCCTGCCGTAATCTCAGTGTTGTGGTCGCGGGGGTGGTGATGCCGGACCGGACTGAACTGGGTGGAGATCGTGCAACTCTGGTCAAGCCCACCACCCCAACGACCCGGCAAATGCGTTGCGAGATACCAGGCAAACGAACGGGGCCGGCAGGCGCCCACTGAACTCCTGATCCCGATAGCCGCCGTTGCTGGTTGCATCCTGCTCGCCGTGGCTGCGATGCACCTTGGCGCGATCAGCCACCCCCACTTCCCAAGACCCCGGCCGAGGAGCATGATGGTTTCCAGGGAGCGAGTCCCTTCCCTCCCACGCTTCCCGGCCGGGCTCGCTCCCTGACCATCACATCCGTTTTCCCCCTTGCTCCCTACCGGAACCTGCACTACCGCTCATGCGTCTCAGCAACGAGCCATGTTCGGTTCCCATGTGGAGGTGAGTGAATGCGTTCTCTGTTGCAGGCCACGGTGTTGGCCGCCCTGTTGGCCCTGGGCCTCGCGCCCGGCGTAGCGACACCGGCACAGGCCCAAACGGTGAGTACCCCGGTGCCTGGCCCGGAGACGGCCATCCCCCCGATTGTGTGGAGCATGACCGAGTTCCCGACTACCGGCCCGATCAATCAGCCGGGGCGCTACACGGTGCAGTTCCTGGAGGATGGGCAGATCAGCGCCCATGCGGACTGCAACTGGGTCGCTGGCGTGTGGAACGCCGCCGATGGCCTGCTTGATGTGACCATCACCCAGACGACCCTGGCGCTCTGCCCGGAGGATTCGCTGGAGCAGCCCTTCGTGCAGGCCCTGCACGACGCCACGGGCTACTACGTGGATGGCTTCGCGCTGACGATCTCCGGCCCCACCGGCGATATGCGCTTCATGCCGAACGTCGCTGCGCCGGCATAACGGAGGGGGAGACGCTTCGCTCAGGGGGAGACGGCCTGTGTGCCTTAGGGAGTAAGGGAATAAGGAGTACGACAGGAAGAGGGCCAGACCGTCGCACCTTACTCCCTTATTCCCTTATTCCCTTATTCCCTAAGCGAAGCGTCTCCCCCTGAGCGCCGCAGCGCGCCTCCCCCTCAAGCGGGCCGGTAACCGACGCTCGCCGTTGTGCGTTGGAAAAGGCAGGACGACTGGTCAAGCGGCGTGTCGCCTTGGAGACAACGCGGGTCATACCGGCCGGTGATGGCCAGATGCAGGGGATGCCTTTCGGTGAATGAACAACACTTCGATGATCTGACGCGCCGCGTGGGCGACACCACGTTGCCGACGCTGCCCAGGCGCGGCCTGTTTGGCCTACTGGGGGGAAGCGCCTTGGCGGGCACCGCTGGACTTGGTTTCCTGACCGAGGGCGCTGAGGCCCGAAAAAAGAAGAAGAACCGGAAGAAGAAGAAAAACAAGGGCAAAGGCAAGGGCAAGAACAAAGAGTGCAAGGCCGACGGCAAGAAGTGCAAGAAGAATAAGGATTGCTGCGACAGCAAGTGCAGCGATGGCCGCTGTGGCAGCCGCTGCCCGACGCGGGTGCGTTTCAACACGCAGTTTGGTGGCAACGGCCAGTTGAAGACCCCGTGGGATATCTCCGTCAGCCGTGATGGCGAGGTGT
>JALYWD010000126.1 GCA_030852885.1 Chloroflexota bacterium
GCACGCTTCGACGCAGACGTTGCCCCCGCATGCAACAGGCCGGGCCACCTGGCCCGGCCTGTCAATCTCACGCCTACCTGTGTGCCGGGTCTAGTCCGCGGCGGCGCTCGTGGTTCCGTTCTGGATCGCGCGCCAGACCTTTTCGGAAGTCATCGGCACATCCAGGTGGGTGACACCCCACGGCTCCAGCGCATCGATCACCGCGTTGGCCACCGCCGGCGTGGAGCCGATGGTGGCCGCCTCACCGATGCCCTTCGCCCCGAGTGGGTTCAGGTAGGTGCGCGTTTCCGTGTGGTGCGTCTCGAACTCGCAGAAGTCGACCGCCTTCGGAAGGGCGTACTCATTCAGCGTCGCGGTGATCAACTCACCTGACTCGTCGTAGATGATCTCTTCCAGCAGCGCCTGGCCGACACCTTGCGCCACCCCGCCGTGCACCTGGCCGCGTACCAGCGTGGGGCTGATGATTGGGCCGCAGTCATCAACGGAGAGGAACTTCACCATCTTGACCACGCCAGAGTCGGGATCAACCTCGACTACCGCGATATGGGTGCCGAACGGGAAGGTCTCGTCCTCTGGCCGGAAGAACTCCGTGGCCTCCAGGCCAGCGCCAAACTCCGCCGGCAGTGATCCACCGTAGGCGGCCGCTGCAATCTCCGCCAGGGCCACGCCCCGGTCCGGCACACCCTTGACCCGGAAGGAACCGTCCTCGATCTCGATATCCTCAGGCGCGGCTTCCAGGAGGTGCGCCGCAATCGCCTTGGCCCGCTCCTGGACCTTGTTCATGGCCAGCACAACCGCGCCGCCACCGACGGCCAGACCACGGCTGCCCATGGTGCCGTTGCCCTGCGGGGTGTTCAGCGTGTCGCTGTGGGTCACGCCAATCACATCCATGGACACGCCCAGCCCGTCCGCCACAATCTGGGCGAAGGTTGTCTCCTGGCCCTGGCCATGAGGAGAGATGCCGGTGTAGACCGTGACATCGCCGTTCGTCTCGACACGAACCGTCGAGCTTTCGAACGGGCCGAAGCCGCAGATCTCGACGTACGAGGCGACGCCGATGCCGAGGTAGCGGCCCTCCTTGCGGGCCTCCGCCTGTTGCTTGCGGAGACCGGCGTAATCAGCCAGTTCCAGCGCGCGGTTCAGCGGCTTCTCGTAGTCGCCGGTGTCGTACTTTTCGCCGGCGTTCGTCGTGAAACCGTGGTCGAAGGGCGGAATGAAGTTAATCCGGCGCACCTCAGTCGGATCGATCCCTGCTGCGTCCGCCAGCAGGTCCATGGCGCGCTCAACGTAGTACGCCGCCTCGGGGCGGCCAGCGCCACGGTACGCCCCGAGCGCCATCTTGTTCGTGTACACGCTGACGGAGCGAAACTCGAGCGCCGGGATGTCGTAGCACCCGCAGGACATGCGGCCAGTCAACTCCGCCAGGTCGGTGCCGCGCGGGAAGCCGCCCAGGTCCTGCACCACATGCATCTTCAGACCACGCACACGGCCATTCTCATCGGCGGCGATCTCCACATCCGCCCACTGGTCACGGCCGTGGTTCGTGGCCAGGAAGTTCTCCGTCCGTGTCTCGATCCACTTCAGGGGGCGCTGCATCTTGTAGGCCAGCGCCGACACGATGAAGTCTTCCTGGTACGCGCCGATCTTGACCCCGAAGCCGCCGCCAACCTCCGGCGCAATGGCGCGCACCTTCGTGGAAGGCAGCCCCAGCGCTGCGGCGATGCCGCTGCGGTTCCAGTGCGGAGCCTGGGTCGACGTCCAGACCGTCAGGCCGTTGATGAGCGGATCGGGCATTGCCGCAACGGCACGCCCTTCCATTGGCACGCCTGAGAGCCGCTGCGAGCGGATCCGCGCCCTTGCCACAACTGGAGCGTTCTTGAACGCGGCGTCGATATCGCCGTGATCTCGGTCAAAGCGGGCGCCAATGTTGTTCTTCTGGGAGGCGTAGAGCTGCGGCGCGCCATCTTTCATGGCCGCTTCCGGATTCGTGATGCTGTCGAGCGCGTCGTACACGACTTCGACCGCCTCGGCTGCGTCTGCCGCCTGGTACTTCGACTCGGCGACGACGGCCACAACCGCCTCTCCGACGTAGCGGACCTTGCCCCGCGCCAGCGGCCAGATCGGCGGCGAGGCTTCAGCCTCCTCGTCCTTCTCGATCAGGTTCGCTTCTTCGCCGCTGCCACCCTCGGCGCCGCCGCCGGCGAGGGAGCCGCAGAACTGGGCCAACTCATCGCCCGTCACGACCGCGAGGACGCCTGGCATGGCCAGCGCCGCCGACTTGTCGATCGACACGATCGTTGCATGCGGATACGGGCTGCGCACCAGCGCGATCACGCCCATGCCAGGGACTTTCAGGTCATCAACGTACGTTGACGAGCCCGTGATGAGCCGAGGATCTTCCTTGCGTCGCACCTCTGCGCCGACAAACCGACTCAGGACCATGCGTGGCAGTCTCCCGTTACCGCCCTGTCGCCATCTCGCAGCGCGGTAATCACTGTGCGAATGCTTTTCACGCTCATTCTAGCGTTGATTGGCCGTTGGTCGCTCATGCTCACAGCAGGTAGCGCAGCCAGACGTAGATGGTGGCCACTACGAGGCTCCCAAACGCAACTGGCAGGCCAACCCGGGTGAAGCCCCAGAACCCGATGTGCCTGCCATGACGCTCGGCAATGGAGACGCCGACCACGTTCGCGGAGGCGCC
>JALYWD010000166.1 GCA_030852885.1 Chloroflexota bacterium
CCTGCTCGTAGTAGTTGGCGCCGTAGTACTCCGGGTCCTTGTCGTACTTCTCGTTGTGCGCCTTCACGAACTCCACGTTCCACGGGTTTGGGTTCTTGGTGTCGTAGTAGTCCGTGGCGAACACGAAGGTGTCGTACGCCGGACCGGCAATGACCTGCGCGTCCTGGGTGAACTCGATGCCAACGATGGGAATATCCACCGCCGCCTCG
Organism: Chloroflexota bacterium; assembly: GCA_030852885.1. GTDB lineage: Bacteria > Chloroflexota > Chloroflexia > Thermomicrobiales > UBA6265 > JACCXM01. The sequence continues at coordinate 210 of JALYWD010000166.1, forward strand.
CGGAACTGCTTGACCAGGTAGCCCAGGTCGTTACCGAAGGTGACGGTGAAAATGGCGTCCGGGTTGCTGGACTTGACGCGGGCGATGACCTGGCTGAAGTCGGTCAGGCCGACGTCGTGAATTTCCTTGGCCACCACCTCGCCGCCGTCGCTGATCTCCGGCCAGATCTTCGGCACGAGCTGCTCAAGCGCCTCCACGCCGTTCTCCAGCGTGCCGATGGTGGCCAGCCGCTTGGCGTCCGGGTAGTTCTCCGCGAGCCAGGTCAGTCCACCCGGCGCCGGGTCATATCCGAACACCATGCGGGTCATCCACAGGTAGTCGGCAAACAACTGCTTCGGACTCGCCCCGCCGCCGTTAAAGGTGAGAATCTTGTTCTGCTGCAGGATCGGGATCAGCGCCTCGGACGGCGCGCCGTACGACGTCTGCAGGAAGGAGATCCCGTTCTGGGAGATCAGCTTGCGCACGCCATTGACGGAAGGCGGCACCTCGCCACTCTCGTGGTCATTGATGGTGATGGTGACCGCCGGCCCACCCGCCGCGCCGATCTGCTCGGCGGCCAGCAGCGCGCCCTTGCTCATCACTTCACCGAAGAAGGCGCCCTGCCCGGTCATGGCCAGGTTCATGCCGCCCTGCAGGTCGATCCCCTCTCCAGCCTCAACCCCGCCGGGGCCGAAGATGGTGTTCAACGGGTTCTCGTCCTGCGCCGCAGCGTGATAACTGGGGAAGGAATAGCGGCTCGTGCCTGCCACGGCGGCCGCCGCCGCGCTCGTCTGCAACAGCCGGCGCCGGCTGAACAATGATGACTGTGCCACGTCTCTCTCCTCGCAACCTTGCGACTTCGCATCCACGCGTGAGCGACCTTCACTCACGCGGCTGGGCCCAAAAAACACTTCGATGGGTCAGTACACCCCGCCGTCGATGACCAGCGCTTGCCCGGTCATATAGGAAGAAGCATTCGACGCCAGGAAGAGCATGCCCGTGGCAATCTCCTCCGGCACCCCCTGCCGCCCCAGCGGCACGATCTGCTCAACCACGCGGTCCTGCACCTCGCGGCCACCCATGAAATCAATGGCTGGCTGGTTGAACGGCGTATCGATCCAGCCCGGGCACATGGCGTTGACCCGGATATTGGCCGGGGCCAGTTCCGCCGCCAGCGCCTTGGTGAAGGCGATGATCGCCCCCTTGGACGCGCTGTAGGCCGTCATGCCCGGTCCGCCCTTCAGGCCCGCCAGCGAGGCGACGTTCACGATGACGCCCCCGCCGCGCTGTACCAAATATGGCACGCCGTACTTGGCCCCCAGGAAACAGGAACGAGGGTTGACCTCCATCAGCAGGTCCCACTCCGCCTCGGAGAACTCGGTCACCCGCCCGGAGCGCTGCACTCCCGCGTTGTTGATGATGATGTCGATCCCGCCCATCGCTTCAGCGGCGTTGTTGAACAGCGCCGCGACGTCCCCGGCATTGGTGACGTCACAGGCGAAGAACCAGGCCTTGCCGCCGGCAGCGGCGATATCCGCCACCGTCTGCTGCGCGCCCGCCTCATTGATATCGCCCACAGCCACCGCCGCCCCCTCCTGCGCGAAGAGGAGCGCGGTGGCGCGGCCTATGCCGGTGGCCGCGCCGGTGATGACGGCCAGTTTGCCTTCCAGTTGCATCAGGCCGCTCCCCTACGCCAGGCTCGCCGCCGCCGCGGCAGCGACTTCTTCATCCTGGGGCACCAGGCCGCCTGCCACACCGACCGCGCCCACGATCTCCCCGTCGACCACCAACGGCTGCCCGCCGCCAAAGGCGATGATCGGCCGGGAGTGGCTCGTCTGGATGCCGTACAGCGGCTGTCCCGGCTGCGTCAGCGGGCCAATATCCCCCGTCTTCATGTTCATGGAGCGCGCGGTGAACGCCTTGTTCTGCGAGATTTCGATGCTGGCCAGCAGCGCGTCATCCATCCGCGCGAACGCCAGCAGGTTCCGCCCGGCGTCCACAATGGCGATGCTCGACGGCGAGCCAATCTCGACCGCCTTCGCTACCGCCGCGTCCAGCGCCTGCCGCGCCTGCTCCTGCGTCAACGTTGCCATGCGTACCTGTTACTCCACTTCCTGTGCCTGTCGTCTCCCCTCACCCGCGCACCGGGAGACGGGTTCGGGTTGAGGGCCGTTTGGCGCTCGGGGTGAGGGTCGTTCTCCCCTACACCGTCGCCGTCTGCCGGTTGATTGTCCCGGCCAGCGCGCCGCCCGGCTTGATCTCCCGCGTGATGTAGTCCGCCGTGCGATAGGCCAGCGCCTGCAGCGTCGCCGTCGGGTTGTAGGCCGAGAGCGTCGGGAAGTTGCCGCCGCCGATGACGAACAGGTTCGGCGACTCGTGCGACTGCCCGTAGCCGTTGACCACGGAATCGCCCGGGTCGTCACCCATCACGGTGCCACCGTGCTCGTGCGTGGTGACGTGATACGGCGGCTCTAGCGGCGCTTCCCAGACATCGACCGCGCCCATTTCCTGCGCGATCTTGTGCTTGATGTCGTTGATCCAGCGCCCCGCCGCCTTGTCGTGCGATCCCCAGGAGTGCGTGATGCGCAGCGCCGGCTGGCCCCACGGGTCCTTGTGGGTCGGGTCCAGGTCGAGGAAGTTACTCTCCACCGGCAGCGTCGCGATCTGGGAGTACATGCCGAAGCGGCGGCGGTAGTTGCTGCGCAGGTACTCCTTGAACTCCTTGCCCCACATCGGGGTACCCGGCGGCATGTTCTTCACGCCCTCGATGGGCTGGGTGTCCCCCGCGAAGTACATGATCGGCGTGCCCATGAGGAAGCTGCCGTCGCTGTACTCATGGAAAGTGGTGTTGAAGTCGTCGATGCCCCAGCCGCCCGCGGCCGGTCCGGCGAAGATCGCCGTGTCCTCTGGCAGGATGCCACTGAACCAATGGTAGTTGTGGATCGTGTACCACTTGCCGACCGCGCCGTTGGCGTTGATGTTGCTCGCCAGCATCAGGCGCGCGTTTTCCAGCGAGTAGGCGGAAAGCACCACCAGGTCGCCCTCGGCCTCGTGCTGCTCGCCGCTGGCGTCGACGTAGCTCACCGAGCGCGTGCGGCCGTCCGCGTCCACGTTCACCTTTTGCACCCGGCAGTTGGCCAGGATCTCCAGGTTGCCGGTTGCCCGCGCCGCCGGCACCAGCGCGTCCTGCGTCGAGGACTTCGCGCCGACGTGGCAGCCGTAGTCGCGGCAGAAGCCGCAGTAGACGCACGCCTTCCGCTCGCCGGAATCCTCGGAAATGATAGAGACCGGCACCGGGAACGGGTGGTAACCAAGCTCGTTGCAGGCATCCACAAACGGCTGGTTGGAGGCGCTGGGGCGGATCGGCGGGAAGGGAAACTCCCCGGAGCGCGGCGCTTCGAACGGGTTGCCGCCCGGCTGAATCTCGCCGTTGATGTTGCCTGCCTTACCCGAAACGCCAATCTCGCGCTCCAGCTTGGCGTAGTACGGCTCCAGCTCGGCGTAGCTCACCGGCCAGTCCACGATGCGCGAGCCCTCTGGCAGCGCCTTCTCCCCGAAGTGCTCGATGACGGTCGAGCGCATCCGGAAGTCCTCTTCCATCTGCCGCCAGTGCCAGCAGGCGTAGTGAATGGAGCCGCCGCCTACGCCCAGCGAGGGCGGCAGGAAGAGCGGGTTGCCCGCGCCGGGGCCGACTGCCCACGGCAGCAGCGTCGCGTCCGACTCCGCGTCGGGCCGCCAGGTGATGGGGTCCACGTCCATCGTCGGCGAGATACCGCAGCGGATCGAGTAGCGCAGCTCATCGAACTTCAGCCAGAAATCTTCCGGCGCGTAGTCCGGCCCCTTCTCGATGGCCAGCACCGTCAGGCCAGCCGCCGTCAGTTCCTTGGCCAGGATCGCCCCGGACGCCCCGAGGCCCACAATCACCACATTTGCTTGCCGGGTAGCCATGCCTGAACTCCTCGTTCCCTCGTTCCGGTGTCGTCCGTAATCGCCGGGAGAATCAGCCGCCCTGGCTCTTCGCCGTATCGAGCGTGTTCTCCTCGGAAGGCATCTCCGGCACTTCCTGGCGGCTGGGCGTGAGGAAGGAGCCCGCGCGGCTGTAGAACAGCTCCGGCTGCTCCTCGGTCAGCTTCTGGATATCCGCCAGGGTCATGATTGGCAGCGTGGTCAGGTCCTTGCCGTACTGCATCTGCTCGGCGGTGTAGCCGTACTGCGCGCCGGGGAAGCCGATCAGCTTCCAGCCGACGGCATCCTTGTTGCCACCATAGGCCGGGTCGCAGAGCAGCCCCTCGATGGTGTGTGCCCAGACCATCGCGAAGAACGCCGCGCCGCCATCCTCGAAGCCAGGGACCTTGCCCGCCTCCAGTGCGCCGAGCACCGCGTCCTGCTCGTCCTCGGCCAGGGCGTGCAGCTTCTTGCCGTACGCCTCCAGCGCGTAGGCGTTCACCAGGCGCAGCCCCTCGTGGTACTGCAGCCCCCACTCCTTGTAAGGCCCCGCCAGCGCGCGGTCGATGTACTCCGTCACGCCTGCCTCGCGCGCGCCGGGATCACTGGCGTCCCCCGGCACAATCCGCGCGACCAGCGCATCCAGCGCGTTGACCTCATCGACAAAGAAGAAGACCAACCCCGTGCTGCTCACAATCGCACCTCCTGCGTGTTCACTCTGCCGAAGCCGGGTCTGAAATCGTGCCATCCTGAGTAG
>JALYWD010000170.1 GCA_030852885.1 Chloroflexota bacterium
GTGTCATCCACCTTCATGTGTCATCTCGAGCGCGGTCGAGAGATATCGGCCCGGGCTACCCCCGAACACCGATGCCTGCAGTCGAACTGCGCGACATCTTCGTACCATCACGGCCGGTCGCCCTGCGTCGGGATGACGTCGCAAGGTGGGCGTTGCGGCGAACCAGGATGACGCGGGGCGAGATCCTTCGACTTCGCTCAGGACGACACGTGCCACCTCGAACTGTGGCGGCGGGCAGCGCCGAGATCTCTCGACTGCGCTCGAGATGACACCTTTGTGGGGTGGTGGGACGGTGACCGGCTGGGACCGGTGGACCGGGTCAAATATCGTAGCCCACACTACTCTGCCAACGGCCCCCACCCGCGAAAGTTGGCATTCTTGGCACACTTGGCATTCTTTGTTGACCTCCCCAACTGGAGTACCCATATGCCCACGCAGGAAACTATCGTCATCCCCGGCCTCGATATCCCGAAGGCCAGGCGCTACAGCCGCATCCGGCTCGGGCTGCTCGGCGCGTCGCTGGCGTGGTCCGTCGGCTCCATGGCCTGGCTGGCGCGCCAGCGACGCGCCAAGCGGTTGCAGCAGAGCATCGCGGGGATCGTGCCGGATGAGCGCCTGACCGCTCCCGTCTTCCTGGCAACCCTCAGCGCGGGGTCATGGCTTGCCGGGCTCCCTCTGGCCTACGTCAGCGGCCTCGTCGTCGAGCGCGCCTTCGGGCTGACGAAGCAGTCCACGCCCGACTGGTTTGCGGAGCAGGTCAAGGGGCTCGCGGTCGGCACGGCGCTGCAAACGCCGCTCATGACCGCCGCCTTCATCGTCATCCGCCGCCGGCCCAACGACTGGTGGCTGATCCTGGCTGGCGCCACGGTGCCGCTCATGGTCGTGCTCAGCAACCTGGCGCCCGTGCTGTTGATGCCCCTCTTCAACACGTTCACCCCGCTCAGCGATGAGCGATTGCGGGAGCAACTCCTGACCCTCACGGAGCGCTCTGGGGTGCGCGTGGCGGACATCTACGAGATGGACATGAGCCGCCAGAGCGAAAAGCCGAACGCCATGTTCACCGGCCTCGGCAACACCAGGCGCATTGTCCTGGGCGACACGCTGCTGCGTGATTTCACGCCCGATGAGATCGCCGGCGTCGTCGCGCACGAGCTGGGTCACCAGGTTCACGGCGATATCTGGCGCTTGAACGCCATGGGCGGCGCCATGGGCTTCGGTGGCGCGTGGCTGCTCTCCAGGCTCGCCCCTCAGGCGATCGCGGCCACCGGTGAGCAGACCGGCGTCACAGCGCCGGGCGATGAAGCGGCGTACCCGCTGCTGGCCATCCTGGGCACGGCACTCGGGTTCCTGGCCGCGCCGGCGCAGGCTGCGGTCAGCCGCTGGATGGAGCGCCGCGCGGACCGCTACGCCATCGGCCTCACGCGCAATCCGGAGGGGTACGCGCAGGCGATGGAGCGCCTGGCGGCCACGGCGTTGGCGGATCCAGACCCGCCGCGTCCGGTCGTCTTCATGCTCTATTCCCATCCTCCAATTGCCGAGCGCATCCGTGCAGCGCGGGCAACAAGTCCCGCCTGAAATGTCACGCTGTCCGGGGTGCCTTGTCGTCACAGATTGCCCGAGGGATGCGTTAGACTGAGCGCTCCGCAAAGCGCCGGCTGGAACGGCAGCGGGTCCGGGGAACTACATGCCTGGCATGCACTGCAGCCAAGCCGTGTCCCGTTGCGGCGCCCCGGACGTTGTGTACCGCAGACGCATCTGGCCATGGGATGGGGGCAGCAGTGGGTGGGGGAGAGTACGCCATCACAGCCGGGGAAGCATTCATCTGGAAGAGTGAACGCGCCGAGGTGACCCTGTCGCTCACCAGCGAAGGCTGGATGGTGCGTTGCCTGAAGGTCGGGCCACTCATGGGCCCGCCCACGGTGCAACATCAGGCGCGTCACCGGGACGCCAGATTAGCGACGTTCGATCTGATGGGTAGCGTCGGCAAAGCATCCAACGAGGAAGAGATGGTGCGTGTCGGCAGTCATGCCGTCCAGTGGATCAATGCAAAACAGCGCGCACGCGGCCCAGCTCACCAGAACGGCCTGCGCTAGGACCCATGCCGGAGCTTCCTGAAGTCGAAACCATGCGCGGCATTGTCGCGCGTGAGTTGATGGGGCGTGAACTGGCGACGGCGAACCTCACGCTCCCCAAGCTGATGCGAGACTCGCCGCTCCCGGATCTGGGGTTGCTGGTCGGCTCCACGCTGATCGGCACCGACCGCCGCGCCAAGGTGATGGTGACGCACTGGAGCAATCACCTCAGTGTGCTCACGCACTTCAAGCTCTCCGGGCAACTGACGGTCGTTCGTCCAGACGGCACGCGGGTCATGGCGGGGCACCCGGTACCCGGCCCGGAGGGGCCGCTGCCGCACAAGTCCACGCACCTGACCTTGACCTTTTCGGACGGCAGCGTTCTCTACTACAGCGATATTCGCCAGTTTGGCTGGTGGCGCCTGATGCCGGCGGATGATGTTCCGGCCGCCCTGGCCGCCTTCAACTTCGCTGCTGAGGGCGTCGGCGCGGACCGCATCACGGTGGAAGTTCTGGGCGCCAAACTCGCCCGGCGGCGTATCCCACTGAAACAGGCGCTGCTCGATCAGTCGGTGGTGGCCGGTCTGGGCAACATCTATGTGGACGAAGCCCTGCATCACGCCCGGCTGCACCCGGAGCGCCCCGCCCATAGCCTCACGCCGGACGAACTGCACGCCATTCACGAGGCCATAGCCTGGTCGCTGGAGCGCGGACTGGAACAGGGCGGTGCGGACATCCGGAATGGGAGGGCCTACCCGCGCGATGGCTTTCCCGCCATCCACGCACGCAAGGGCGAGCCCTGCACCACCTGCGGCGCCGAGATTCTCAAGATCGTGGTTGGCACGCGTGGTACGTACTACTGTCCGGTCTGTCAGCCAGTACCGCAGGGGTAGACGCGATTCTCACGCCGCTTGCCGGCGGATCTGGGGAATCACCCAGGCGCGTTCGCGTCGCTCTCCCCAACAAGCGCGTCCGCCAGGGTCCCGAGCGCCGCTCCGGCCCCGCCGCGCACCAACACATCGGCAAGGTGGTCCAGGGGTGTTGGCTCGTTGTTGATGATCGCCAGCTTTGCGCCAGAAGCGACAGCGATCTCCGGCAGCCGTGCCGCTGGCTGCACGATCA
>JALYWD010000185.1 GCA_030852885.1 Chloroflexota bacterium
CGGGTCCGCAGCGCATTCCTGCACGATGGGTTTGCGAGGACCCTGCAAGGTCAGCCACCCGCTCCCCCGGTTGCCCGTAAGTTGACCCATGACCAGGAGTTGCGCCTGCTTTCGCTGCTGGACACCGCACCTCCTCCAGGCCACAAACGCTGGACCGTGCGCACACTGGCGCGCGCCGCGAGCGCACTGGACGGCATGCCAACGATCAGCCGCGAACTCGTGCGGCGTCTCTTGAAGCGCCACAATTCAGAAGCGGGGAGCAATGAACTCCCGGAGCGCCAATAGCCCTCGCGGGTCCATGAATGTCCAGGCAATCGTGCTGAAGGCGGGGAGTCCGAGATCGTCACTGGCTCTCCTGGCGCTGGGCGATACACTGACGGCCGTACCAGCCCGTTTGCTCCGCGCCACGTGTAGCGCCAGGAGCACCTGCAGCCGGGAGATTTTGGTCGATGACGAACCCAGCCCTTCTGCCCCCTGACACGGCAGCAGAGAACCGCGCGGCGTTGCTGCGAGAAACAGCGGAGCGCGCGATCCACTACCTGGACGGTCTCGATGAGCGGCCGGTGGCCGCGTCAGACACAGCCCGCCAGCAGCTCGCCGACCTGGACACCCCGCTGCCGGGTGGGCCGGTCGATCCGGAGGTCGTGCTTGACCTGCTGGATACCCTTGGGTCGCCCGCCACGACGGCGACGGCTGGCGGGCGCTACTTCGGGTTTGTGACTGGTGGCACGCTGCCAGCCGCGCTGGCCGCGAACTGGCTGGCTGGCGCGTGGGACCAGAATGGCGGCCTGTCTGTCATGAGCCCCATCGGCGCGGCGCTGGAGGAGATCGCGCGGCGCTGGCTGCTGGAGGCGCTCGGCTTCCCGCCAGGGACGGCAGCCGGTTTTGTCACGGGTGGCACCATGGCCAATTTCACGGCGCTGGCCGCCGCCCGGCACGCCGTGCTGGAGCGCGCTGGCTGGGATGTCGAGGCCGATGGGCTCTTCGGCGCGCCACCAGTCACCGTGGTGGTGGGAGATGAGGTCCACGTCTCCGCGCTGAAGGCGCTCTCGCTCCTGGGCTTCGGCCGCGACCGGGTCACGCGGGTCCCGGTGGATGGGCAGGGCCGCATACGGGCGGATGCGTTGCCACCGCTCGCTGGCCCGACGATTGTCTGCACACAAGCGGGTAATGTGAACACCGGGGCCATCGACCCGATCGGGGAGATTTGCGCCTGGGCGCATGACGCCGACGCCTGGGTCCATGTCGATGGCGCGTTTGGCCTGTGGGCGGCGGCAGCGCCTACCCGGGCGCACCTGCTGGAGGGCGTCAGTGCCGCCGATTCCTGGGCGCTCGATGCCCACAAGTGGCTGAACGTGCCCTACGACAGTGGCGTGGCGCTGGTGCGTGATCCCCAGGCCCTGAGCGCGGCCATGACCATGTCCGCTGCCTATCTCCAGGCGGGAGCGTCGCGGGAGCCTTACCACTTCACCCCCGAGATGTCGCGCCGGGCGCGTGGCATCGAGATCTGGGCGGCGCTGCTCTCACTCGGCCGGGATGGCCTGGCGGACCTCATCGAGCGGACCTGCCGCCATGCGTCCCGCTTTGCCGAGGGGCTGCGTGCCGCCGGCTACGACATCCTCAATGACGTGACGCTGAACCAGGTAATGGTGAGCTTCGGCGGAGACGACATCACGCGCCAGGTGATTGCTGGCATTCAGCAAGACGGCACGTGCTGGTGTGGCGGCACCGTCTGGCGGGGTCGCGCGGCCATGCGCATCAGCGTCTCCTCCTGGGCCACCTCCGATGCTGACGTCGAGCGTAGCCTGGAGGCGATGCTGCGGGTTGCTGCCCAGGCGAAATGACGCAGGCGACGCTGGTTTGGGTTCCAGCGCCGCCTCTCAGGCAACAGGCCAAACCGGCGCTGGCCAACACCGCCCCGCTTACGACCTGGCAGAGCTGGTTTCCGCGCCGCACCCGGTTTCCTCCTGCAGGGCGTCGATGTGCCGGGAAGCCTCCGCCTTCGTCCACTGGGGGTCGAAATCATCCTCCCGGCCGGCCTGCTGCAGGAGCGTCTTGAGGTACGACGCCTGTGGCCCGGTCATCGGCTCATCTCCGGTTACCCAATCCTCCGGGTCCTTGACGGGGTTCTGGCTTTCCGCGGGCAACTGCTGGTCACTCATCGGGAAGTTCTCCTGACCATTGAACAGAACATGCGTTCGTTCGTAGGTGAGCAAGAGTCGTGCCGCCCCCATGACGCTGGTGATGTGCGCGACGTGTGGTGGTCGCCAAACGTCACGAACACGGCCGCGGCGGTTCTCCGGTCCTGAAGCTGCGCTATCGGCTCTGCCCCGGAGCGAACGCCGCGGCCGTAGCCACGTCGGCCGGGAAGAACGATTCGATGCCAATCTCCGCCAGCGTGACATCCAGCGGCGTGCCGAACAGGGTGGTGGTGTAGAGCAAGGCAAGCACACCCTGGTCGGTACGCAGGCGCAGTGGCACAACCATGCCCGGCACATCGGGGCCAGGGGCGGGCTCGTCGTTGCCCGGAGTGGTGGGCGGGGGATAATCCTGAAGCTCCTCCAGCAGGTCCGCCAGGCGCGCATCGGCCGTGCGCTGGACCTGGCGCTGCACCCGCTGCAGCATGTGCGCGCGCCACTGCGTGAAGTTGGCGATGCGCGGTGCGACACCCTCGGGATGGAACGTGGCGCGCAGCACATTGATGGGTGGTTGCGTCAGGGCCGGGGCAACACCGGCGAAGAAGGGCGCCACCGCCTGGTTGGCAGCGACGAGATTCCAGTAACGGTCCACTGCCAGCGCGGGATAGGGCTCGTGTCCGGCCAGCACCAGCCGCACCGCCTCCCGCGCCTGGCGCAGCGCCGGGTCATCCAGGCTGCGCTCCGGGTAGTGCGGTGCGAACCCGGCGGCCATGAGCAGGTCGTTGCGCTCCCGCAGCGGAACCTCCAACTGCTCCGCCAGGCGCAGCACCATCTCGCGGCTGGGCAGCGAGCGCCCGGTCTCCAGGAAGCTGATGTGGCGGGTGGAGACTTCCGCTTCCAGGGCCAGGTCGAGTTGGCTGAGGCGGCGGTGCTGCCGCCACTCGCGCAGGAGATCGCCGATGGGCCGGGGTGCGGTCGTGGTGCTCATGCGCCAACGATATGCCGCGATTCGCCGCAGAGCAATTACCTCGAATGTAATCGACTCCATGCTGCCAGAGGCGTAACGTGGTGCCCAGGCCGCCAGTTCGGGCGACCAGTTACCCCCACCCCACATGGAGGATGCACATGCCCGACGTCAACGCCGTTATTGACCGCTTCTTTACATTCTGGAGCGAGCCGAACGCCGCACGCCGTCAGGAAATCATCGCCCAGACCTTCACCGAGGACGCGCGCTACGTCACGCCGCAATTCGCGGTGCAAGGGCATGAGGGCATCGCGAACATGGCGGAGGATCTGGCCAGGCACCTGCCTGGGTACCGCTACCTGCGTGCCAGCGACATTGACGCGCACAACGACCGGGTGCGGGTGGGCTGGGAGGTGATTCCACCGGTGGGCCCCGTGCGCTTCGCGGCCGGCGTGAACTTCTGCGAGTTTGCCCCGGACGGCCGCCTCAGTGCCATCACCGGCTTCACCGACTTCCTGGCGCATCCGGAGGGCGCGCACGCTGGGGAGTGATTGGCGGTTGATTCGGAGTGGGCCGGGCGCTGAAACGCTCGGTCTGCTCACTGAGCCAGCAATCACCACAGACGTAGCACACGGGGCAGATTCCTCCAGAAATTGCCAGTTCTCCTACATAACGCGATAATCGGACTCAGTCCATGAATCTGCACGCTTCGGAGGCCCCGTGGCCACGACGCCGGAAGCCCTTGCCCGCGAGAATTTCGACGCGGTCATGCGAGCCGGCGGCTTGGTGATCCAGAATGCGCACCAGTTTGTGCCGCAGCGCCTGAATGACGAGCCACCACCAGTATGCTCCACCAGGACCGCGGCCGAATGCATCAGCGTTACGCTTGCAATGGGAGAGATTTTCGACTTGGCGCACAAGAGGAATGTCGGTGGGGACACAGTGTGACTTCCTCTAGCCAGCGGCGTGGCATCTCGATACGCATGTTCCTGGCTGACGGCACGCCGGACGGCCTGAAGTTGGTCGAGAAGTCGAACTGGAATGGCCTAGCGGTGATGTGCGCGAGGGCCGACTATCCACAGGTGCGGATGCGGGAGGAATTTTCGCGGCCCGGCGTCTACGTACTGGTCAGCCCCTCGCCAGATGTCGCCGGACGGCAGAGCCTGTACATCGGTCAGGCCGACCGCGCGCGTGACCGCTTGGACCAGCACCTACGCGGCAAGGACGACTGGACGCACGTGATCCTGTTTGTCAGCCGCGATACCACATTGAATAAAGCGCATGTGCAGTACCTGGAATCGCAATTGATATCGCTGGCGCAGGTAGCACGGCGCGCGGACCTGACGAACGGCAACGCGCCGGGAGCGCCGTTCCTTTCCGAAGCGGACCGCGCCGATGCCGACGCCTTTCTGGATGACATGCTCATTATCTACCCCATCCTCGGGGTTATCGCCTTCGAGGCGCACAGCGTGCCACCTCCGCCGCCAGGTGAGCTTCCTCCGGTCGGCTTGCCGCCACGCCCGCGCCTGTATCTCAACACGCGCGGAGCTCGCGCTGAAGGAGAGGACGCTGCGGAGGGATTCATCGTCTTCGCGGGCTCAACCGCGCGCGTACAGACGGTGCCCTCCATCAAGCGGCACCCCTATCTGATTGCGTTGCGGGAAGAACTCCTGAACACTGGGGTGCTTGTTTCTGACGCCGGTGTTCTGCGGTTCACACAGGATTACCGTTTCAATTCGCCCTCAACCGCCGGAGGAGTGCTGATCGGCGGCGCCATCAACGGGCGCACTGAATGGCGGGACGCCGAAGGGCGCACACTGAAGGCGATTCAGGAACGGGCGCTCGAAGGGACAAATAGCGGCCCCTAGCTTCTGGCTTCGGGTTAGTGAGAACCTTGAACCAATCAGGTTGACAGGCCAATATTGGGCCAGACTGCAAGCATGACGTAGGCGCTGGCCCAGGATCGTCGAGCGGTCAGAAGCCTATCTTGCCATCCGCACGCGCAGCTCCGGGCCTTGCCACGCCCGGTCCTCCGCGCCGCCCTTGCCGCAGCCCACGCTCAAATTCGTGGTGGCCGGAAGCCGCCCCAGGCCCCAGGCGGAGGCACAGGTCAGGGAGGTCCAGGGCGCGCTGGGGTCTGAGCGCCAGAGCAGGCCGCCCGGCCCCATGCCGGGGTGGAGCAGGAGTTGGAGGTGGAACGGTGCGCCAGCCGGTATCGCCGGGCCGGACCAGAGATGCGGGCTGCGTCCCACCTGCGGGGCCAGCAGCACGCCCAGGCGCTGCTCTGGCCCGATGAGCCCGATCCAGAGGGGCGGCAACCAGGCATCGTCGTTCCAGGCGCAGAGGATCGTCTGTGAGCCCGCGGGTGCGGGAGCGGTGACGCCGGAGACATCCAGCCATACTGGGGCTTCGTCAAAGCGCGGCGCTGGTCCCAATCCACCAGCGAGGATTTCCTGCCAGGCGTCCGCCGCGGGCTCTGGCGG